>DASRSQ010000722.1:0-3585 GCA_035656475.1 Gemmataceae bacterium
CCCCCCCCCCCCCGTCCGTAGCAAGCTACACCAATTGGCCAATTCTCTCCAGCACGCCAGCGTAGTCTTGCCATGTCAGGCCATCGACGGTCGCGCTCGGCTTGCCGAGGACGCCATCGACGAGTTCGCCTTCTTCTACCATCACCTCCAGGATCTGAAGTTCGAGTGCCGGATCGCACAGGACCGGATCGAGCGGTTTGCCGCGCAAGCCATGAACGCCAGCGGCAAGGGCATATGCCCCCCAGTTGCTGACGCCGCAGACGATGAGGTGATCGGTGGGGATGCGGCACGCGATGAGTCCGCCGCGCGCGATGTTGCGCTCGATGACGTCGCGTGGGATCTTGCCCATGCCGATCTCGTTGCCGCCATCGCCGATGCCGATGGTAATGAGGTCGCCGGGTGCGGACTCGAATAGCAGATGCGAGGGGCTCATCAAGTCGGTGATGTCGAGACCACGCATCGTGTGACAGCGATCGCGATGCTCCACCGGAATGGCATCGCACCCATGGCTTGGGCCAACGCGTTCGATGGCGAGCAGATGCGTCAAGGGCGGCACACGCTCCGTGACGAATTGCCGATATTGGGCGGCGCTCATCGTCTTTGCCTGCACTGGGGTGGGCAGCACGACGACGGGAACCTGTTTCCGCAAGCCACATTCGCCAAGCCCCGCGTTCAGGGCGCGCTCGCAAAAATCATCGGTAATGAGGACGACGCGGATGCCGAGCGGCGTCAGCGCCCGCGCGAGGTGGACGGCGCCGAGCGGGCCATCGGTTTCACCGGCCGGCGGCGTCGCCGTCGGTATGTAGAAGCCCGTGACGACTGCCAGCACCGGCGCCGCATGCCCGGCAAGGCTGCGGCACGCGGCTGCGAAATCGTTGGGATAGGCGTCGATCAAATTACGTTTCGGATCTGTGCGCAGGCCGCGCTTCCCAATATCGTTTTGAATCAGATCGCGCAGCATCTCAAGCTTCATCGCTTTTCCTTTGCCAATACCTTCAGGAATCGCTCACGCCATTCGTCAGGCAACTCGGCCGTCAACGTGATCGGCTCGTAACGCACGGGGTGCAGAAAGGTGAGCGAGCGGGCGTGCAGGGCGATGGCGCTGCCAAAGGTGCGGACGGAGCCATAGCGTGAGTCGCCGTAGATCGGATGGCCGTGGTGTGCAAGCTGGACGCGGAGTTGATGCGTGCGTCCCGTTTGCGGGCGGATTTCGAGCCAGGTCAGATCGCCATGGCTGCCGCGCTTCTGGAAATGCAGGAGCGACTGGCGGGCGCCCGCGGTGCGTGGCTCCAGTACATCGACGCGATGCGTCTCGGTGTTTTTCCGTAGCCAGTCCTCGAGCGTGCCGGCGTCTTTTTGCACCTGCCCCTCGACGATGGCCCAGTAGACTTTTTCGATGGTCCCTTCGCGAAATTGTTCGCTGAGCCGGGCCGCCGCCTTGCTGGTGCGAGCGAAAAGCATTACGCCCGAGACCGGCTTGTCCAGCCGATGCACGATGCCGAGGAACACTTTGCCCGGCTTTTGGAACTTGTCCTTGAGGTACACCTTCACCTGCCGATCCAGCGTTTCCTCGATGCCCTGGTAGTGCGCGCACGGAACGCCGGCCGGCTTGGCGATTGCCAGGCAGTGATTGTCCTCGTACAGGATTTCCAGCGGCGGCAGTTCCATTCGATCCCCGAGTTGTTTACGCGGCCTCGGTTCGTCATATTGTAATCAGAAACCCGCTCCCATCACGCCTGGCGCGAGCATTCGCAATGACTTCGTTACGATTCCTTCCCTTATTTCTTGTCCTCCTCCTTGGCCCGATGACGTGGGCCCAGGAGAAAGACGATCCGAAGAAGAAAAAATCGCAGACGTTCGAAGGGCTCAAGGCCCTGAAGCATCCGGACGCGAAGGTGCGCTACAAGGCCGCCCAGACGCTGGCCAACGTCGGCCCACTGGCGAAATTCGCCGTGCCGGAGCTGCGTGAGACGTTGCAGGACTCCAATAAAGTGGTGCGCGTGAAAGCGGTGGAGGCGCTGTGGAAGATCGAACAAACGTCGCCACAGGTGTTGCTGCCCGTGCTCCTCGACGCGCTCAAAGACAAAGACGCCGGCGTACGGGCCGCTGCGGCCCCAGTGATCGCGTTGCTCGGCACGAAAGCGAAAACTGCGCTGCCTGCGCTCAAGGACGCACTCAAGGACAAGGAACTCGACGTCAAGCTCGCCGCAGTCGTTGCGCTTGGCGATCTCGGCCCGGTCGCCAAGAGCAGTGCCGACGATCTTTTGGCATTGACGGACGATCCAAACTTTTTCCTGCTGGAACCGTTCGTTGGCGCGTCCCTCGGCAACCTGGGCGAGAGCGTGGTGCCGAAGCTGGCGAAGGTGCTGTCGGAGAAGTCGCCGGAACGGCGGCGCGTGGCGGCGTATGCGCTTGGCAGCATGGGAGCGAGCGCTGCCCCGGCGGCGGCGGAACTGGCGAAGGCACTCGACGTCGACGATGCCGCGACGCGTCAGCATGCCGCGCGGGCACTGGGACGCATCGGCCCCGACGCGAGGTCGGCGTTGCCGGCGCTGGCGCAACGCGTCACGGACAAGGATGTCGCCGTTCGCATCGAGGCGGCACTGGCGACCTGGCGCGTCGGCAAGAACGCGCAACACGTCGCTGTCATTGTTAAGGCGCTCGGCGACAAATCAATCAGCGTCAAGGATAGCGCGTGCCAGGCGCTAGCGTCGATGAAATCGGGCGCGCGGGACGCCGTCGGCCCGGTTGCCGACT
The DNA here is from genome assembly GCA_035656475.1 of Gemmataceae bacterium. GTDB lineage: Bacteria > Planctomycetota > Planctomycetia > Gemmatales > Gemmataceae > SIAQ01. The sequence continues at coordinate 2,758 of DASRSQ010000722.1, forward strand.
TGCTCGACGATAAGGACCTGCGGTTACGCGCCATCATCACGCTCGGCGAGATCGGGCCGCCCGAGTCGAAGCCGGTCACGGCCAAGCTCGTCAAGTTGCTCGACGATAAGGATGGCGAAATCCAGCTCTGGAGCTCATTTGCCCTCTGGCAAATCAGCGGCGACGCCAAGCGAACCTTGAAGGTGCTCAATGAAACGCTTGGCACCGAGAAACACTACACGCAATCGATCATTCAGCTTGGCGAGATGGGAGACGCCGCCAAGAGTATGTTACCGACGCTCGTGAACCTGTATCGCGAAGAGGATATCGCCGCGGACCGTCAGGCTCTTGCGATCGCGATCCGGAAGATCGATCCGGCGCTGGCGCAGAAGCTGGGCATCAGGTGATTAAACCTCGTTGAAATCTCGTTCGCACGCTCCGCGTGGTGACGCACTGCTTCGCACCGCTCCTGCGGTGCGGACAAGATCCGAGGAGGATGCTGACGGATTAATCTGGAGACCGCAAAGTGGTTCGGCCGCGCCCGTCAGGAAGCGGGCAGCATCCATCCGATTCGCTAGCCCCCATGGAGTCGGCCCCGCTTCCTGACAGGGGCGGTTCGGACCAGATTACTTCTCCAACTATTGGCTAACTAATGTGCGCGCAAGACATTACTTTCGCAACACAGGAGCATCGCGAAGCAGCGCGTTCCCACGCAGAGCGTGGGAACGAGGGCTGACGATTACTTGAAAGGAATCGGCTCGCTCTTCAACGTCTTGAAGATCACGCCGGTCTTCGGCCGAAGCGAAGGCACCACCACGCTGAGCTCGGTGATCGCGGCCTGATCCGGCT
>DASRSQ010000723.1:0-8144 GCA_035656475.1 Gemmataceae bacterium
CGCGCATCGGCCATGCCGGATGCCTCGATCTGCCCGGTCAGCAGTGAGCGCGGCGACAATTTCGCGAGGCCGCGCGTTGCCCAGTACAGCGTCGCCAGCGTCACGACCAGCGACGCGCCATAGCCAATGGCGAAGCTGATCGGCTCGGCGTGCAGGCGGAGAAAGTTGAGACTATCGCCGCCCGGCCAGTTCGACGCGAGCAGTTGCAGCATCAGCTTGCCGTAGAGAAGCGCGCCGCCAAGCCCGGCAAGCCCGCCGACGATCGCGAGCAGTGCGCCTTCGCCGAGAAGGAGCCAGCGTACGCGCGCATGCGACCAGCCGGTGGCGAGCAGAAGGCCGACCTCGCCGGACCGGCGATCGATGTTGAGCCGAACGAGCAAGCCCACGAGCAATAAGGCCGACACGATCAGGAAGAAACTGAAATAGAGGAATAGCTCGCCGAAGTCGGTTGCCCCGCTGCTCGCCTTGATTGCCTGCGCTCGCACCGGCTGGAAGACGAACCCGCCATCGCTCGGCTTGAGCGCTTTCAACAGCTCTGCGGGCAACGTCTGCGCGTTCGCCCCGGCGACCACGATCGACGTGATATCGCCGAACCGGCTGCCCCACAGCGACCGCGCCTTGGCCATGCTGATGTACGCCTTCGGCGTTGTGCGATAGCGGTTCCAGTAATCCTCATCCGACTTCTTGATGCGAGTCTTGTCGTAGGGGAACGGTGGATTTTTCCAGTTGGCCATGTCGGCCTGATCGGTGATGCCGGGAAACTCAGGCGTCAGATCCGGATCATCCAGCCGACCGGCGAGCGGGACGATGTCCTTCACCGTGAATGCCACATCCTGCGGCATTAGGTGATTTTTCTCATTCGGCGTCAGATAGGTGACCGTGACGGTGCCGCCGGTCTTGGCGCGAAGGGCGGATCCTGGCCAGTCGACGAGGGCAATATCGTCATCGCCGAGCGTGATGCCGGGCCCGACGGGCGGGCCGCGCTTGACGTCGACCGCGGCAACGATCGAATACGGCATCGCGGCCTTCGCGGTCGCAATGCTGTCGGCGAGATAGATGCTGACCTCGGCGTAGTTGTCGTTGCGCGATGCTTCGAGCGATTCGACCGCCTTGACGATGGCCGGCTCGAGAATCATGCGCCGGCTTTCCAGCAGGTAGTAGTTGCGATTCGCTTGATAGTATGCAATGACGGCGTCTCGCGTCAGGATGCCATTGTTCTTGTTCGCAGCCTCGGCGAGCGCGTCGGGCACGCGGCTGCGCCAAAAAACCTTCTTCCCTTTCTTCAACTCGACGACGAACTTCTCCCCCTTCTTCTCAGCAACGGCGGCGTCCTCGTCCGGTACCCGAACGCTCCAGCGCAGCCGCTTGAGCTGGCCGTCATCGAAATTCTGCGGATCGAGAAAGCGCATCAGTCCCTCGGCCCGATCCTTCGGCGAACGCCAGCGCAGGCCCCAGTCGTCAAGAGTGAGATGGCGATGCAAATCAAGACGCTGTTTCGACGGATCACGCAGAAACTCAATGTACTGCTCGCCCGACGTTTGGTTCTTGGCCGCCAGGATCACATTGGCTCGGCCCGCAAGGTCAAGTTTCTTCTGCAACAGCTTGATCGGCACGAACGCGTTGCGCACCGGCTCCGGCGTCGGCTTCAGCGAGAAACGCGCCATGCCATCGTCTCGCAGGATCGCGCGCACCTTGACGCGGATCGCCTCGGTGACCTCCTCCGCCTTGCGATTGCCGAGAATCGTCTCGCGCGGCACGTTGTCGGCCTTCTGCAGGTTCAGAGCGATACTGTCGCCCACCTTCGCACCGAGCGCCGTCGCAAGTGTCTGATTCAGGACGGCTTCACTCTCGCCGGAGGCCCAGAACGCCGCGTCTTCGGGAACGCGATCCTCGGGCCAAAACGACGCGTCGATGCCGAGAACGGTGACGCGGCCGGCACGCGTGGTCTTGTCATCGTCGATCTTGCGTGTCGCGCTTCCTTGCAACATCAAGATGCCGGCACAACGGGTGTCGGAATGCAGCGAAAGGTCCTTCGCCAGCTGGGCACGAAAGAATCGGCCCGGCAGCATCGCTTCGTCGACCCAGCCGAGCTGATCGAGCGTCAGCGCCTTGAGACTGCCGCGCAGCGAATCGCCGACGAGTAAGGCGCCAGTGAGCACGGCGCTGCCGAGCGTGATGCCGAGGAGGACGGCGAAGTTGCCGCGCCAGTGGTAGAAGAGATTGCGCAGGAGGAGTTTTACGAAGGTCATGAAGACAACTCCTCGTTCCCGCGCTCTGCGTGGGAACGCGCTGCTTCGCACCGCTCCTGCGGTGCGGACAGGATCACTTGCATTGGCGACCCCATTCTGCAAGACATAACTCGCGCAACGCAGGAGCGTCGCGAAGTAGTGCGTTCCCACGCAGAGCGTGGGAACGAGGGGTTGTTCGCGCTCATGCGGGACCTCCGGCCTGAATCGCTGTCGACGGCATCGCTCCGGCTTCCACCAGCGTGCCATCGAGCATTTCCATCCGCCGCGGCAAGAGCTTCGCCAGCTCGGCACTATGCGTCACCACGATCAGCATCGTTTTCTCCTGCTGATGCATCTCGATCAGCAATTCGCCGACGGTCTGGGCGGTCTTGCGATCAAGATTGCCGGTGGGCTCGTCGGCGAGCACCAGCAGCGGCTGATGGATGAGGGCGCGGGCGACGGCGACGCGCTGGCGTTCGCCGCCGGAAAGCTCCGCCGGACGATGGTCAAGCCGATGCGACAGGCCGACGCGCTCGAGCAATTGCCGGGCCCGTGGCTCCGCGTTCGTCGCGCCGCCGGCGAGCACCGGGATCAGTACGTTCTCCAGCACCGAGCATTGCGGCAGCAGGTGGTGATCCTGAAACACGAAGCCGATCGAGCGATTGCGGAAGTGGGCGAGCTCGCGATCGGAAAGCTGGAACGGATGCTTGTCGCCGAGTTGATAGGTGCCCGAGGTCGCACGTTCGAGCGTGCCGAGCAGGTAGAGCAGCGTGCTCTTGCCGGAGCCGGAAGGCCCGAGGATGCCGAGGGCTTCGCCGGGCTGGAGCGTGAGGTTGACATCGCGCAGCACGACGAGGTCGCCGCTGCGCGTGGGGTAGGTTTTGCACAGGTTTTTCACGAGTAGGCTCATGTGGGTTATTGTGTCAGCGGAGCGAACAAAATCAATTGAACCACGGGGGACACTGGGTGTACGGGGAGACATTGCCGTAGGACGCGCGGCAACCTCCTATCGATTCTGGTGCCCAAGGTTGTCGAGGCCCCTTCACACCCCGATTGCTACTTCACTTATGCGGTGTATTTAAGGTCAACGACTCCCCGTGCTCCCCGTGTACCCCGTGGTTCAGTTACGCCGCGAAATTTTGATGCTTTTTTGATTTCCGCGCGGATGCTCTTGATCCCCTTTTGATGTGGGTGCGGTCATAATACTTCCGACCCTTAGATGGACATCATGAAAGGAACGTGACGTGAAACTGATTATTGCAATCATTCGGACCTACCATCTCGAAGCGGTGCAGGCCGCGGTGGAACGCCAGAACGTGACGCTGACCTGCGTGAGCGAGGTGCTCGGCGGCGGACGCGAATCGGAATCCACGCTGATCTATCGCGATCGCGTGATCAATGTTCGCAAGCCGAAGTATCGGCTCGAGATGATCGTGGACGATTACCACTCGGACGAGGTCGTGGACGTGATCCGCAATGCCACGCGGTCCGGCTGCCCCGGCGAGGTCAGCGATGCCCGCATCATGGTGATGCAAGTGGACCGCTTCGCGCCGTGTGGGCTTGCAGCAAGGAATTGATCGAGCGATTGGACGTTGGTTTCGATCGGCGTCCAGGCGGGGGGCCGGTTAGGTAGCCGGACTCCTCCGCTTCTTTTTGGGATGATGATGGAGTCTCGCAATGTCAGAGTTCGATTGGCAAGCGTGCGGTGATCCGGCGCTGCTGCTCGAAAACATGGAACGAACGATCACCCGAGCACAGCTGGTTGAATTTGTGCGCCGCTGCTGGATAAGGGTAACGCCCTATCTGCCGGTGCAAAATGAAATCACGGTCGTCGAGGAATTCGCCGCGTTGGTGGGAAAGCAGAGCGAGCATGACGCGGCGCTTTACGCCTATGAGGCTGCATTGAAAGCTGCGCGATGGGCGCCGGACATGAATGCGGAGCAGCAACAACAGGCTGCATTGCTGCGAGAGATCCTCAGTGATTCGTGGTAGCATTCGTCGGTTGCCGGATACCATTGCATCGTACAATTTGCCATTATGGCGCTACTCGATTTGCTGTTTGGACGCCCTCTCGCCACCGATGAGGAAGGCGAACAACGCGTGGGCGTCGTGGCGGGCATTCCGATGCTCGGCCTCGACGCCCTGGGCTCGGCGGCCTACGGACCGGAGGCGGCGCTGGCATTGCTGATCCCGCTCGGCGCCGCGGGGACCGGCTACATTGGGCCCATCAGCGCCATCATCATTGCCCTGCTCTTCATCGTCTATTTCTCCTACCGCCAGACCATTGCCGCGTATCCGCACGGCGGCGGCTCCTACACCGTGGCCAAAGAAAATCTGGGAACAATGGCCGGCCTGCTGGCAGCCTCGGCATTGCTGCTCGATTATGTGCTGGTGGTGGCAGTCGGCATTTCCGCGGGAGTCGGCGCTCTCATCTCCGCCGTGCCGTCGTTGCATCCTTACACGCTGCATCTGGGCCTGGCCTTGCTGACACTGATTACCGTCATTAACTTGCGCGGCGCCCGCGAATCGGGACTGGCCTTTGTGATGCCGACTTACCTCTTCATCGCTTCGCTGCTGATCGTCCTCATCATCGGCGTAATCAAGTCACTGCTGGGCGATTCGGCTCCAGCGCCTGTGCAAGCCAACTCGGAGGCGCTGGCGACGGAGACAAACGCCAGCCTGTGGCTACTCATGCGTTCGTTCGCCAGCGGCTGCACGGCGATGACCGGCGTGGAAGCAGTGTCGAACGGCGTCAGCGCTTTTCGCGAACCAAGCGTCCAGCACGCGCGCCGGACCCTGACGGCGATCATCGTGCTCCTGGCCGTCATGCTCGCCGGCATCGCGTATCTTTGCTGGGCCTTTGAAATCGGCGCGAAGGAGGAAGCGAAGGAGGGCTATGAAAGCGTGCTATCGCAGCTCACCGTCGCCGTCGTCGGACGCGGCTGGTTCTACTACGTCACGATCGGCTCCGTGCTCGCGGTGCTGGCTCTCTCGGCAAACACGGGCTTCGCCGACTTTCCGCGCTTGTGCCGGGTCATCGCCCAGGACGGGTTCTTGCCGCACAGCTTCGCCCATCGCGGTCGCCGGCTGGTTTATTCCAACGGCATTCTCGTTCTGGCCGGCCTGGCGGGCGGCCTGCTGATCGCGTTCGGCGGCATCACCGATCATTTGATTCCGCTGTTTGCCGTCGGCGCGTTTCTGGCGTTCACGTTGTCGCAAGCAGGGATGGTGGCGCACTGGTGGAAAGTCGGCGGGCCGCACTCACGCATGTCGATGCTGGTGAACGGCGCCGGGGCGTTGGCGACGGGCGTCGCCCTGGTGATCGTCGCGGTATCGAAGTTCATGGAAGGTGCATGGGTCGTGATCGTGCTGATTCCGATGCTGATGGTGCTGTTCGCCGGCATACGGTCGCACTACCGCTCGGTGGGTCGAGAGCTGGCAACGGCGCTGCCCTTGGACGCGAGCGGCATCGAGCCGCCGGTGGTGTTGCTGCCAATTCGCGGCTGGAGCGCGATCACGCGCAAGGCGTTGCGGCTGGCGTTGAAGTTTTCGCCACAGGTTTATGCGCTGCATGTGGCGGATGATCCGAACGTGATGGCCGAGCTAGAAGACACCTGGCACGAGCGGGTGCAAAAGCCCGCGGTCGCGGCCGGCTTTCCGCCGCCGCAGGTGATCATCATTTATTCGCCTTATCGCAAGCTCTACGCGCCGTTGATGCAGGCCGTGGCGGACTTGCAACGCAAGCATCCGGGACGCGACATTGCGGTGCTGGTGCCGGAGCTGGTGCCGACGCGCTGGTATCATGTGCTGTTGCACAATCAGACGGCGGCCGTCATCAAGGCCTATCTCCTCTTCAGCGGCTTTCGCCGGGTGGTGGTGGTCAGCGTGCCCTGGTATCTGGCTGGATGAGCCCGCTGGTTCATCGGGAAGATTCCACGGCACACCTGGCAAAGTTTCACCTGGCAGACGCGAGAAACGATTCGCCCGCCTTGCATCCGTTCATGCACCTCTCGCGAATCCGTCGATGACAACCCCTGCACCAAGGAACGGCCGGAACGGAATACCGGGCTACCTCCTTCCCTGGGATCTTGCGTCGGCGGAAAAATCGGCTCAACCGGATTTTCTGTTTGATGCCCTGCGCATTAACCAAGGATGGCAGAAATGCTCTCAGCTCTCCTGCTGACCATGTCGGTCAGCCTCGCTCAAGGTCCACAGCCTGACCCTACACGAATCCAGCTGGCCGGCGTCGCCAAGTCGGCGGCTCAGCCTGCCGATGGCGCAGCCAAACCCGCGCCGGCGCCGACGGGAGACGTCAAACCTGCAGCGGACCCGATCCCGCCACCGGTGGATGGCGACGCCTATCGCACCGATCACGGCTACCGCGGCTACGTCCATCGTCTCTACAAAGCGTATGCCGACGGGTTCCATCCCCAGGCTGATAATTCGAGCAACGGTAGCGGCAATGGCGACGGGAATGGAAACGGCAACGGCAATAACGATGACAAGAAAGACGACCAGCCCAAGCGCCGCGGTCTACCCGCACCGTTTGAATCGCCTCCCATACCATCCGCCGAATGGCAAGGTTTCCCGCTCGTCGGCGTCCCTGTCGATACCACCAAGTGGCCCATTCAAAAGGCTTTCAACGGCACAACGGTCGGCAAGTTCCTCGACGACAATAACACTCGCTTCTACGGCTGGGTCAATGCTTCCGCCAACTGGAGCACCAACCGCGTCACCAACACGCCGACTTCTTACTGGGTCGTCCCCAACCAGATCGAGCTCGACCAGCTCGTCATGCGCCTGGAACGCCAGGCCGACACCGTGCAGCGCGACCGCATCGACTATGGCTATCGGCTGACCGTCGACTACGGCATGGACTATCGCTATTTCACCGCCGGCGGCTGGTTTAGCCGACAGCTCCTCGTCAACAACAATCTTTATGGCTGGGACCCGACCGAAGCGTTCATGAACGTCTATCTGCCCGGCATCGGCAAGGGCCTGATCCTGACGATGGGTCGCTGGGTTGCCACGCCGGACATCGAGACGCAATTCGCGCCGGACAACCTCATGGGCACGCACTCATTGATGTTCACCATCGACGTCTACACGCAGACCGGCGTCATGGGCACGCTCATGCTGAACGACCAGTGGACGGTCCAGGCCTGCCTTAACGCTGGCCCGGACATGGCGCCCTGGTATCAGGGGGCACAACCCACCGGCATGCTCGGGCTGCGCTGGGTCTCCAAAGACAACAACGATTCGGTCTACACCGTCCTCAATGCGATCAACAACGCCAACTTCCGCTACTTCCAGCAAGACGGCCAGCCGTCCGGTCACCACAATTACAACATCATTCAGTCGACCTGGCAGCACAAGTTCACCGACAAGTTCTTCACCAAGACCGAAGGCTACTACATGTGGGAGCACGACGCCGCCGTCGGCGGCACGCCCAGCCTGGGACCGGTCCAGTTCGGCCTCGGCAACGGGCTCGGCCCGACCATCCCCGGCACCTCCGCCACCTACGGCATCCTCAACTACACCGTCTGGCAATGGTCCAAGAAAGACTTCTTCGTCCTGCGCAACGAATGGATGAAAGACGAGAACGGCACCCGCTACGGCTTCGCCGGCAATTACTCCAGCAACTCCATCGGCTGGACCCACAACTTCTCGCCGACGTTCCAGATTCGCCCGGAAGTTGGCTATTACCGTAACTGGAACACGCCGACCTTCGACAACGGCGCCCGCAAAGACATGTTCATGGCGGGTTTCGACTTCACGATTCGGTTCTGACCGATAACGGTTGCGGTTCGCGCATAAAGAACGCCGAAGGCTTGTTGTCAAGCCTTCGGCGTTTTCCATTGGAGTATTTGCCTCGCTCAGCGTCTACTTCTTTTCCTTCAGCAATCGTTCGAGCAA
>DASRSQ010000724.1:0-15534 GCA_035656475.1 Gemmataceae bacterium
CAGGACTAACTCTGACGAAATGATCTGCGCGCAAAAAAAATGTCCTGCAATCAGTTGTCGGTGTCGCCCAATCACCGACCTCTTTCATGCAGGACGCCTATCATTCTAATCCTTGTGCGGTTTGGCACAATCGGGTAATGCCCTATTCTGCTGTCAGAGTTCCCACCAATAATCGCGATGGAACACGTGGGGCATGCCATCGGCACGATCGGCATCCGCTGCATATCCCGCCCACCCAACCGGGCCGAAGTCGGATTGCCTCATCAAGTCGTTGCTTGGGCGATGTCGATGCTGAAGATGAGATGCCGCGCCGGGCTTGTGCGAGGGCGTCCGCGCATCGACTGCGGTTTTCAGGGATTGACATCATGCGGAAGCTGGCCGTGCTCTGGATGTGCCTGTTCGCGGGCGGGCTTGCGCTGCTTGATGCGCAGGCCCAGGAGCCGGCCGGCGCCATTTTCTTTCAGCATCGCCAGTTCAAGATCCCGTTCAAGAATGACCAGCGCGGCCTCGGCGTCACCCAGATTCGTCTGTACGTTTCGAACGACCAGGGGCGCACCTGGCAGGTCGCGGCGACTGCAGCCCCCGAGGAGCAGGCGTTCCGCTTCAGCACGCCACAGGACGGTTTCTTCTACTTCGCGGTGCAGACGGTGGACCGCAAGGGAACGCTTGATCCGCCCAAGGTCGAAAACCTTCGCCCGAACCTGCGCGTGATCGTCGACACGACGCCGCCCAGCGTGCGAGCACAGGCGCTGGCGCCGCGCGGTGCCGATGTCGGCGTGTCGTGGACGGTGCATGACGAGAACCTCGATTTGGCGCTGCCCGATGCGTTACGGGTGGAATATCGCTTCGTCGGGGCGGCGGCGTGGATTCCGCTGGCGGTCCCCGCGGGGCAGACGCAGGTCTACTGGAACCCCCACTCGAACAATCCGATCGAGGTGCGCGTGTCGGCACGCGATCGCGCCGGCAACATTGGCGAGGACAAGGTGCTCGTCAATCAAGGAGGCGGAGGCGGCGGCAATAACTTTGGACAACCCTTTCAGCCGTTCCAGAAACAGATTCCTCAGCAAGATGCCCTCAACCTCGAACGCAAGTTCGTCGGGAGCAAACAGATCTCCCTCAGCTATGACCTGCGCGACGTCGGCCCGTCCGGCGTCTCGTCCGTCGAACTATGGTACACCCTCTACCAGGGCCGGGCATGGAACAAGTTGACCGAGTATCCCATCGACCTGAAAAACCTCGGGGAAGGCAACCAGCCCAAGAAGCTGACCTTCGAGGTCAACGACGAGGGCATCTACGGCATCACGCTCGTCGCCAAGAGCGGCGTCGGCCTCGGCGAACGCGCTCCGCAGCTCGGCGATCGGCCGCAGTTCTGGATGGAGGTCGATCTCACCAAGCCGCTCGTACAGGTCCAGGACGTGCACGTCGGCACCGGCTTCGACAAGGGCAAGCTGACCATCCAGTGGAACGCCCGCGACAAGAACCTCGGCCCCAACCCGATTCGCATCTCGTACGCCGAGCAGCGCGAAGGCCCGTGGACGACGATCGCGGAGAAGCTGTCGAATAGCGGCCGCCATGTCTGGAAGATGCCGGAGCAGTTGCCGTTCCAGTTCTTCCTGCGCGTGGAGGCTGTGGATCTCGCAGGGAACGTGGGGGAGGCGATGACGCAAGAGCGCGTCAAGGTGGACCTGTCGATGCCGAAGGCGCAGCCGCTGAACATCGAGCCGGGCGGGCGGTAATCCACGTAAAAAGTGAAAAGGCAAAAGGAAAAAGGAGCAATTGTTCCCACTTTTCTTTTTTTGCTTTGTCATTTCACCGACAGCGTGTACGGCCCGGACGCCTGCGGGGCGAAGCTGGTGACGATGATGCGATACCAGCCGTCCTCCGAGGCGCGGTAGATGATGCGGGCGTTCGGGAAGCCGCCGCCGTCGTCGTCGAAAGCGAGCTGGTCGCCTTTCGCATTTTCCAGACGCAGGAAGTTGTCCCAGGTCGAATTGAGATTGATCGTGTACGTTTGCCCGGCTTTCATCCGATAGGTGTGCACGACGGAATATCGCTGCGGACGAGTGCGATCGAACGGGTCGCCCGGCGTTAGCACCCCCTTCACCACGAACTCCTTCTGCTTCGGATCGGAGCGAATCTGTTCGATGGCAGCCTTGGCGATTTGCTGAACGCTGGCGTCGCCGTCCTTGCTTGCCTTGGTCAAGGCGGCCTCCGCTTTTTTGGCTTCCGGACCGATGTTGCCCAGGGCCCGCGCGGCGGTCATGCGCACGCGCGGCGACGGATCATCGAGCGCCTTGACGAGATCATCGACGGCGTTTTTCGCCGGCGGGCCGACCATCGCCAGCACCTGCAGACACGCCAGCCGGACGCCCGGCGCGTCGTCTTGCTTGAGCTTGGCAATGATCTCGTCGGGGGCCGACGGGCCGACCAGATAGACGATCTCCGCGGCCGCGGGGTGCAGATTGGTCTCCTTGCGGCGCAGCACCTTGAACATCGCCGGTAGTAATGATTTGGGATCCTCGCCGACCGAGCGCAGCGTTGCGAGCGCCTGCGCACTGACCGAATCGTCAGCATCATCGAGGGCCGCGATCAGGGCCGGTGCCGCCTTGCGGGCCTTCGTGCCGTAGCGGGCGATCGATTCGGCCGCCTGGCGGCGCACGCTCGCCATGTCGCTATTCAGTCCCGCGACGAAGATCGGCACCACGGCCTCTTCTTGCAACCCGCGCAGCGACAGCGCATGTGCCGCCTGCATCTTCAGGTCATTGTCCTTGTTCTTGAGGCCGTCGAGCAGAATCGGCTCCGCCAGCGCGACTTCGAGATTGAGCTGCGTCATCAGGCTCGCCGTGGCGATGCGCGTCTTGGCATCGGGATGGCTCAACGCTTTCTTGAGCCCCGGACGCGGATCGACGCCCATCGACTGCAGCACGTTGAACGCCTGCAGCCGAATCGTCGGATCCAGATCGGTCAACAGGTTGACGATGTATGGTTCCGCCAGCTTGGCATTGGTCCCCATCTGCTGCAGCGACACCAATGCATTCTGGCGAACCTGAAAATCCTTGTCCTTGGTCGCGAACCCGAGGGCGATGACCACCGACTTGTCCTGCACTTGCAACTGCCCCAGCACGGCGGCGGCATGGCGTTTCACGTCGACTTGCTTGGCCCCCAACAGGTCGATGAAGGCTGGCACAGAGGTGGCCCCCATCCGCTGCAACGCCTGCAACGCCAGCGGCCGAACCGCGTCGTTGTCATCGGTGGCGGCGGCGACCAGCGTCTTCAGCGCCGGCGCGCCGATGCCTGCCAGCGCAGTCGCTGCCTCCTGGGTCGATCCCTTCTTCGGATCGAGCAGATAGCCCTTGAGCCCCGGGATTGCGGGCGCCGCATCCGCGCCCAGGTCGCCGAGCGTCTTGATCGCACTGTTGCGGAGCATCGCCTTGTCGCTTTGCATCGCCTTCATCAAAGCCGGCACGGCGACCTTGCCGATCTTTGGCAACGCGCCGACGGCGGCCTCGCGCACGTCGGCGTCGCTGTCGCCGAGCGCTTCGACCAGCGCGGTGGCCGCGGTCTCCGGATCGGCGTCGATGCGGCCCAGAGTGTAGGCGGCCTTGCGACGCACGTGTGCCGCCTTGTCGCTCATCGCCTTCACCACCGCCGGGGTCGCGCTCTTCGCATCGGGACCAATGAAGGCGAGACTCCAGACGGCGTAGAAGCGAACGTCGGCATTCTCCGCCGTCAGCTTCCTCACGAGCGGTTCGACCGCGGGCTTGCCGATCTTGCCCAGGGCCATCGCGGAGGCCAGGCGCACGTCCTCGCTCTTGCCCGGAAGCAAGTCGATCACTGGCGCAACCGCGTCCGCCGCCTTCGGGCCCATGGCCCCCAGTGCTTCCAGTGCCGCCAGCTTTTCCGCATCCCCTTTCTTGAGGTCGGCAACCAGCTGAGCGACCGAGCGATTGCCTGCTTCCTTCGGTTGCGAGTGAGCGCTGGACAGGCAAATCATCGGACCAATCAGGAACACCAGTGCGATGCGGGAGAGCATGACAGCGATCCTTCCGTGCAGAGATGATAATGCGATTCTTCGGCCGCTAGCGCGAGTATATTGGGATTCGCCGACGCGAACAGCTTGTCAGGCTTTCGAGCCTGACGGTCTCAACCATTCTGACGGAATAGCCAGCGTGCCGGATTGTTTCAGGTAGAAAAGTGTTCGCGATCACGGTGGCCGCCTGCACCACGGGCCGCGGCGGTGCAATTCTGTCGCCGGTCCGCTATTCTGCTAGAATGAAGATGCATGTGAATTTTGTGGAACCCATTCCTTTCGAATCACGTCCAACCGTCAAGGGGCGGTGTATATGCGGGCCAGCTCGCGAATTTTCGTGATCGTGCTCTCCGCCTTCGCCATCGCGGGAAACCTGTACGGTCAGGAGGGCAAGGAAAAGCAGCAACCGCCGGAGCCCTTCGAGGCGCAGGGGTTTTGGCTGCAGGACGCGGGGGTCGCCGTTGAGGCGTGGGCCTGTCTGCTGGGGCAGGTGCAACCGATGGGGGGTGCCTGGAATCCGGTAAGTGTCCCGTGTGGCCGTCTGTTGCTGGGACATCCGGAGAAGGGCCTGCCGGAATGGAAGTTCACGTTCGACGAAGTGTTGCCCATCTGGCATCGCTATCTCGACGCGATCCAGGACGGCCGGATACTTCCGAATGTCGATCGCAAGCAGTTGAGCGACTTGCGCGGGCCGGACTGGGGCATGTACCTGGCGCTGGTACAGGCGGTTGATCGCTCGCAAACGTCGACGTTGAGCCAGTTCGAGAAGAGTGCCCAGGCGTTCGACTTCGTGCAATTTCCGCACCTGCAGAAAACGCCCGGCGCCTTTCGCGGCAAGATCATCACGGTGAAGGGAAACGTCCGCCGCATCCTGAAAAGCTATGCACCGCGGCACACGACGAGTGACATTCAGTTTATCTACACCACGGAGATTCGGACGCGAGAGAAGAAGGAGCCGCCGTTCGCGGTGATGTTCACCGAGCTGCCGCCCGGCGTTTCGTACAAGGATCCGGTCAACCTGGACGTGACGTTTTATGGCTACTTCCTGGGCATGGTGTCCTTCCCGGGAGACGTGAAGAAGCGAGAACGGGATGTGACGGCGCCGTACCTGGTCGGCAAGACGCTGATCGTGGGCCCCGTGCCGGCGGTAACTGACGACGAAGGGTCTTATTCGTACAAGCTGATCGTCAGCGCAGGCGGCGCCATCCTGTCGATTTTTGTGTTGACGGTCTTGCTGAACTTCTGGTTTCGGCGGGGCGATCGGCGGATTGAATCCCAGCTGGCGCAGGTGCGGGACAAGCATCATCCGTTTAGCCTGGAGCCCGAGCCGGACGTGCCGCCGATTGCCGAGCCCATCGCCCAGCCAGCCCAACCGACGGAGACGCACGCCTCCGATGACGTAAGTGGAAACAATGCGGACTTGCTCTAGAAAAGAATTTGGCCGCAAAATGGATGGAACCTCTTGCATGACGCCCACCTGCATGAAAAAATAGGTTAACGCTGCCGATCATACCTGGGTCATTATCTGTTCGAAGGAATCCGACATGTCAGCCAACAATTCCAAGCCCAAGAATCAGGCTCCGGTCGTGGTGCTGCGCGAAGAGCCGAGCAACCTGGGGCGATATCTATTCCTGTTCGTTCCCGCCGTCATCGGCAGCGTGGTCTTCCACGGCATCCTGCTCGGTTTGTTTTTCGGCTTCCTCCTGATCGGCTCCGGTCCGGCGGAGGAAACGAAGATCGAGAAACGCGAGGAGCAGTTCGTCGAGGCGGAAAAGGTCGAGGAAAAGAAGGAAACGTTCAGCGTCGTCGACGTCGATCCGTCGGCACAGGAGTTTGACACCGATATCCAGTACATGAACGATCGCATTGCCGAGGTCAGCGTGCCCGGCTCGAACAATCCGAATGAAGCCGTCGGTATCGTGGATGGCGACAAATCGGCCCAGCCGGTCAACCTGCCCGCGCCCGGCGGTTTCGGCGGCACGGGACAGGGCGGCGCCCTCGAGAGCTTTTCCGGCCCGGGTAACAGCATGGCGGTCGGCGAGATCGGCGGCTACGGCCCGCGCGGCATGCCGCTCCAGGGCACGTTCTACGGCCGTTCCGGCGCCACCCGCGAATACGCGCTCCGCTCCGGCGGCGGGACCGATGCCTCCGAAGCCGCCGTCGCGCGCGGCCTGAAATGGCTCGTGCGCCAGCAAATGTCCGACGGCCGCTGGATGCTCAACAGCCCGAATCTGCCCGACAAGGACCGCGGCACCGAATCCAACGACATCGCCGGTACCGCCCTCGGCCTGCTCCCGTTCCTCGCCGCCGGCAAGACGCACCTCCCGTCCAGCAAGACCAAGAACAAGGCTCCCAACGAATATGACAAGGTCGTCGACAAGGGACTCAAGTTCCTCATCCGCTCTCAGGACAAACAGAGCGGTTACTTCGGCAGCAGCATGTACGCCCACGGCCTGGCCACCATCGCCATGTGCGAGGCCTATGGCCTTAGCCAGGATCCGATCCTGCGCCGTCCCGCCCAGATGGGCATCAACCTCCTGGTCAACACCCAGCACGAAAGAGGCGGTTGGCGCTATGGCGCTTCCAAGCAAGAGGGAGACCTCTCGGTAACCGGCTGGCAGATCATGGCTCTCAAGAGCGGCATGATGTCTGGCCTCGACGTGCCGACCATCACCGTGAAGCGTGCCAAGAACTTCCTGCAAGGCACCTGCAACGAGAAGACGGAAGGCTACTGCTACCTGGAGGATCGCCAGAATCCCACCTATCGCATGACCGCCGTCGGCCTGTTGTGCCGGCAGTACCTCGAGAACTGGGGCCCGTCCCACCCGCGCATGATCAAGTCGATCCAGACCTACATCAAGTCTCATCCACCCACGATCCAGGACGTTTACTACTACTATTACGCCACCCAGGTCATGCACCACTTCGGCGGCGAGGAATGGAAGAATTGGAACGAGGCGATGCGCGAACAGCTCATCAAGAAGCAGGACGGCAACAACAATAGCGCCCACTTCGGTAGCTGGAGCCCGGCCGGCGACCAATGGGGTCGGGCTGGCGGCCGCCTCATGATCACCTCGCTCAACCTGCTGACCCTCGAGGTGTATTACCGCTACCTGCCACTCTACTACCGCGACGCCGGCTACAAGATGGATGCCGCGGTGCAGAAGGCGTCGTAACGTCCCAACCCGTTGTACGCCGAAGGCGTGCCCGGACGCGAACGAACCGCGTCCCGCACGCCTTCTGTGTTTTTGGAACCCACCGCATGAACGGCGCCTGGACCGACATCACGCTCGCCGGTAAGACCGTCGAGGTCTACGACCCCAAGCCCGGCGCCAGGCCGCGCTTCGGCGTCCTCTTTCTGCACCCTCTCGGCCTCGAGACCTTGCGCGATCGGCGCGCCTATACGGAAATCTTCGATAAGCTAAATCTCGTATGCCTCTGCCCGCACGGTCAGCGTTCGTGGTGGGTCAATCGCGTCTGCGGCGAGTTTGATCCCGGGCTGACGCCGGAGAAGCACCTGCTCGACAATGTATTGCCCCACTTCCAGGAGCGCTGGCAGCTTCACCCGCGTTCGATCGGGATTTTCGGCATCAGCATGGGAGGCCAGGGAGCGTTACGGCTCGCGTTTCGCCGGCCGGATCTTTTCCCGGTCTGCGCCGGCATCGCGTCGGCCATCGACTTTCACGAGATGTACTACGAAGGCACGCCGCTCGATGGCATGTACGATTCGAAGGAGCACGCCCGGCAAGATACTGCGGTCTTGCAGGTTCATCCAAGCCAGTTCCCGCCGCAGATCTATTTCTGCTGCGATCCCGACGACGTGCGCTGGCACCGGGGCAATGATCGTTTGCACGAAAAGCTGACAGCGCTCGGTATTCCGCATACACTCGATCTCACCACCCAGGCCGGCGGGCACTCCTGGCAATACTTTGATCGCATGGCCGAGCCGACGCTTCGTTTCGTCTACGAAGGGCTCGAAAAGGAATCGCGCCGACTTCTGTGAGCCGCTTGCATGAATGAATGTACTCATCTCGCTCCGCGAGATCATTCCTCACGCGGAGCGTGAGGAGTACATTCCGCAAGCGGCGGAGAATACGCTTGCACGCCGCCTTGATGATCACCTGCCTGTCCGACACCTTCTTTCCCGACGTCGGCGTCGCCACGGTCAAGCTGCTGCGCCGTCTGGGCGTCACCGTCGACTTCCCGCAAGCGCAAACCTGCTGCGGCCAACCCCATTTCAACAGCGGCTTCCACGACGATGCTCGTGAGCTCGCACGGCACACGATAACCGCCTTCGCCAAGGCGCCGCTGGTCGTGACGCCGTCCGGCTCCTGTGCGGCCATGGTCAAGCTCGAATATCCGGAGCTGTTCCACGACGACCCGGTCTGGCACCCCCGCGCGGTCGAGCTAGCGGGCCGGACGCACGAGCTGTCGGATTTCATCGTCAATGTGCTCAAGACGGAAGACGTCGGCGCCCGCTTCGAGGGCAAGGTCACCTACCACATGGCGTGCCATCTGCGTGGCCTGCGAGTTCTGACGGAGCCGATCCGTCTGATTCAGAAGGTGCGAGGCTTGCAATACGTGCCGCTGGAGCGTTTCGATGAGTGCTGCGGTTTCGGCGGCTCGTTCGCGGTGCGCTATCCCGGCATCTCCGGCGCGATGGTGACCGACAAGGCGGCGTTCATCGAGAAGACCGCGGTGGACGCCGTGGTCGCAACGGACGCCGGCTGCCTGATGAACATCGGCGGTTGCCTGAACCGCAAGGGCTCGAAGGTGCGCATCCTGCACCTGGCGGAGCTACTGGCGCAGACGTGAGAATGTTCCGAGGGTCTTGCCCGGCGTGTAGGCTACTCCGTTCGAGACAACCTCGGCGCTATCTCCTATACCGCGACGTTGAGCGTGGCGGTGAACGCGGCGCCGGTGATCAAGGCGCCTGCCTCGGCGCAGACCTTGGGCAAACGCCTGCTGTCCATTTCTGATGCCGATGCGCACAGTCAGGTCGAAACTGTGACCCTCAGGGTGAGCCAGGGCACGCTCCTGCTGAGCAGGATCACCGGCCTCGTTTTTGAGTGTGGCTTCGAGAACATTAGCAGTATAATTCGCAACCCCCAAATTTAAAGCCTTGACGGGACACTTGCCGAACCCACGCGTGTTCGTCCTGAGGTCGCACGTTTCGATTCCGGTCGCGGCTTCCACGGAGAGACGCAATGCGCGGACGGTTGTTGCCGAATTGCAAAAATGATTGCTTGGCCACCATTCTTTGACAGGCATATCCTACAGGAAAACAGTAAACACGAGACAAGCCATGACTGCGATATCATCCGCTATCCTGAGCAAATTCGCTCAGGGCCTCTCCACCGAAACCGCGTTCGATGTCCTCGCCGTCGCCAAACGGCTCAAGGCCCAGGGTAAGGATGTCATCGAATTGCAGATCGGCGACAGCCCGTTTGCGAGTTCGAGCCACGCCATCGAAGCCGGCATCAAGGCCATCCGCGATGGACAGACGCACTACTGCCCCTCCATGGGCGTGATGAGCTTCCGCGAAATGGTCGCGGCCAACTACCGCAAGGAGTATGGCATCGACATCGGCCCGGAGAATGTCGTCGTTGGGCCCGGCGCCAAGGTGTTTGAGCAGTTCTTCTGCGAGGCCTTCCTCGACCCGGGCGATCAGGTGCTCGTCTTCAGCCCGGCATTTCCGACATACGCGCCCAACATCGACCGGCGCGGCGGCGGCATCGTTACCAGCCATCTCAAGCAAGAAAACGCTTTCCGTCCCAACCTGCACGACATCGAAGCATTCGTCAAGCAGCCGCGGGCCAGGGCGATCTTCCTCAATTCGCCGCACAACCCGACCGGCGGCGTCGCCACCGAAAGCGACATGAAGGCAATCGCCGACCTCGTGCGCGGCAAGAACATCGCGGTCTTCTCCGACGAACCGTACAACCACATGGTCTGGGCCGGCAAACACATTCCGATGCTCGCCCAGCCAGGCATCCTCGATCAGACTGTCGCCTGCTACACCTTCAGCAAGTCCTACAGCATGTCCGGCTGGCGCCTCGGCTACGCCATCTCCAGCCCGCGCATCATCGATGCTATCGGCAAGATGATCAACACGTCGCTATCGTGCGTGCCGCCGATCGTGCAACTCGCTGGCGAAGCCGCCCTCAAGCACGATGACGCCGAGCGCGACGAGGTGATGCAGCGTTTCAAGAAGAAGGTCGAGCTGCTCGTCAACGAATTGAAGTCGGTGGACGGCGTGACCGTGATCATGCCCGCCGGCACCTTCTATGTCTTTCCGAACGTCGCCCCGATCTGCATGCGTCTGGGCATCACCTCGCACGGCCTGGCGATGTACCTGCTCGAAGCCGCCGACGATGCCAAGGGCGTTGCCTGCCTGGGGGGCGAATGCTTCGGCCCGGCCGGCAAAGGCTTCTTGCGTTTCAGTTGCGCCGAGCCGGACGACCGGCTGCGTGCCGCGGTCGCTTTCTTGAAGGTCGCCGTCGAGCGCGTCGACCGCGTGCAGGCGTATTTGGCGACGCATGCGAAGTATCGGTTGCAATGAGTCAGTTTCAGAGCGAGCGGAAGCCGGGAAAACCCGATTGAATGGCGGGGTCGCGAGTGACCGAGCGCCCACGCAAATTGCGAAATCACCCCAAACCGACTGGAACTGGTTGGATTTGGATCTTCATTCTTTTACTCGGTGTTGTTGTTGTGTACCTGGGAGTGGGCGCGCCAGAGAATTTGCAACGACTATTTGCGTTTATCGGCTTGGGCGCGTTTGCGATTCTCGTCTTGGGGCTTGTAACCGTACTCACACTGGCGGCTGTCAACCGCTGGCGGACCTTGGCAAGCGAACCGATTCGGCTACTGAAGTCGGGCGCGGTCGCGGATGCGGAACAAGCATTCGAGGAGGCCGCGGTCTATGCCCGGAATCTGCCGCCAACGGACTACCGCCGCGGCGCAATGCTTGGCGACTTGACGACCTATCTTCGCGCTCGCAAACGACACGCCGATACGCTCCGTTACTATGACGAGGCCTTGGGCCTGCTTGGCAATCTGCAGGAAAAGGCTCCAGAGTACTACATCGCCACGCTCAATAATTATGCCGTCTATTTGATCTCCTGCAATCGACTTGACGCGTGCAGGGTCGCCCTCGAAAAAATGTCGGACGTCTTGCTGGTGGCGAAAAAGCCGAAAATGGCAAGATGGTTCGGTTGTCCATGGTTCGGCTTTCCCATCGAGGGCTGCGATATCTTCTTGCGAACAAACACGGCGGCTCTTTTCCGCAAGACCGGCGACTACGCGCAGGCTCGGCTCCAACTGCGCATGGCCCGTGACCAGCTAACTTCGCTTCAACCGAAGCATCGACAGCTATGCGCCGACCAGATCAGCATTGAAACCTGTAAACTTGCGTTTGCCATGGGCCGGGCGGGCGAGGCGGAGGCCGAGTTGGCAGCGGTGGCCGACCCCGAATCGGAGAGCTTTCTCTACGCGCGTGCCATGATCTGCCTGGCGCGCCACGAATACAAGGAGGCGGAGCGCTTGATCCGACTGGCTCTCGCCGCGCCGGATCTATTAGGCGAGTCGCATCGGCCAGAGGCGCTTAACCTTTGGCTGAATCTGGCTGAATCGCTTTTCTGCCAGGCCCAATATGACGAAAGCTTTCGAGCGCTGGCGGAGGCCCGCTCGATTGTTGTCGATTTCGAGATGGCCGCTGTCAATGACTGGCGAAACGCCCTCGCAAACTGGCAGCAACGCGCGCAGAATCTGGGCCGCCTCGAATTGGCCGCCAACCTGGAACAGGAACTCTCGAAAGGGTCCGCAACGCCCAATCAGGCCATTACGGCCAGCGACAAGCTCCGCATCCAGCCGCATTCCATGCGAATCACTTCCCAGCCACCGGCCGGTGGATGACGCCATCCTTCATCACGAAGCGGACGTTGCGCAGCGCGCCGATGTTGGCCGTTGGATCGCCCTGCACCGCGACAAGGTCGGCGAGCAGGCCTGACTTGATCGCGCCGCGATCGTTGAGCATCAGCGTTTTCGCGCTGATCGACGTCGCTGACGCCAGGGCCTTGCGCGACGGCATGCCGTAATCGACCATCAACTCCAGCTCGCGCGCCTGCGTGCCGTGCGCGAACACGCCGGCGTCGCTGCCACAGATGATGACGACGCCCGAATCGAGCGCTTCCTTGAACGATGCCCGGCGCGATTTCAGCTCCTTCGGCTCCGGATCGCTGCGCTTCCAGCCGCTGTATTTGCTCATCGCCTCGGAGGCGGCCAGCGTCGGACACAGGGCGACGCCTTTCTGCGCCATCAGTCGATAAACCTCGATGTCCCCCTCGTTGCCATGCTCGATCGTGGCGACGCCGGCGAGCGTGGCGAGGCGCATGCCCTCCTTGGTCGTGGCATGGGCGACGACCGGGATGCCCTGGTTGTTCGCGGTCTCGACGATGCGTTTCATCTCGGCAAGCGTGAAAGTCGGCCGCACGCCTTTGCCATTCTGCATGAGAAAGTCCGCGTAGAATTTGATCCAGTCGGCTCCCCTGGCGATCTGATCACGCACGATGCGAATCAGGGCATCGACGCCATCGGCCTCCTCGGCTCCTTGCGGCACGCGCACTTCCGGGGCGAAGCCGCGCGGCGCGTACGTGCCGGTGGCGATGATGGCACGCGTCGAGGCGAGCACACGCGGGCCGGGGATGATGCCTTCGGCGATCGCCTTCTTGATGCCGACATCCGCGTAGCCTGCCCCCTCGGTGCCGAGATCGCGAATCGTCGTGAAGCCAGCATCAAGCGTTGCCTTCGCGTGATTGGTCGCCCGGCACACGCGCAGGCTGAGCGGCTCCTTCAGCACCTGATCGTCCCAGCTTGCCTCGTTGTACGGGTGCAGCAGCAAATGCGTGTGGGCATCGATCAGCCCTGGCAACAACGTCGTGTCAGGCAGATCGATGACGCGTGCTCCATTGGGGATCGCGATCTGCTTTGCTGGCCCCGCGCTGTCGATCTTTTTGCCTCGCACGACAACGATCCAGTTTTCGTGCAGGTCGACGCCGTCGAACACGCGCGCCGGCTTGAGGATGATGGCTTGAGACTTGCTCGCGGTCTGCGCCGACGCCGAATCGTGTGCCGGCGTGACGGCGATGGCGCTTGCCAGCGCGATAAGCGCAATGGTGAGTGTGATTCGTTTCATGAGAGCTCCTTATTCGATGCGTCGTCATGGTCCGCTCGGCGGTATAGCGAGATGGATCCTTCGCAACGGCGCATTCTCGAGGCTAAACCGCCGAGCGGAATTCGACGACGCCCTCATTGGCTACACGTCGTCAGCATCCCGCGAATCGCTTCGGCGTTGACCGGACGGATGACGCCTTTTTCCGTGATGATGCCCGCGATCAGGTCCGCCGGCGTCACATCAAACGCCGGATTGTAGACGCGCACGCCCGCCGGGGCGATGATCTTGCCCATCCCTTCCGTGATCTCGCGCGGATCGCGCTGCTCGATCGGAACGTGGCTGCCATCGGGGATGCGCAGATCGAACGTGCTCGACGGCGCGGCGACATAGAACGGGATGCCGTGAGCGCGTGCCAGGACGGCGACGCCGTAGGTGCCGATCTTGTTGGCGGTGTCGCCGTTGGCGGCGATGCGGTCGGCGCCGACGACGACGAGCTGGATCTTTCCCTCGCGCATGACCTGGGCGGCCATGTTGTCGCAGATGAGCGTGACGTCGATGCCGGCCTGTTGCAATTCCCACGCAGTGAGCCGAGCGCCTTGCAGCAGCGGCCGCGTCTCGTCGGCGAATACGTGAAATATCTTACCCTGCTCGGCGGCGGCGTACATCACGGCCAGCGCGGTGCCGTATTCCGCCGTCGCCAGGCCGCCGGCGTTGCAATGGGTCAGGATCCCCTGCCCCGCTTGCACCAGCTCGGCGCCGTGACGGCCGATCGCCCGGCACATCGCGCGGTCCTCGCGCTCGATCGCCAGCGCCTCGTCCAGCAGGCGCTGCGTCACTTGCGCTGGCGCCGCGCTTGCCAGCATCGGCGCCGCGGCTTGTTCGATGCGCTCGAGTGCCCAGAAAAGATTGACCGCCGTGGGCCGACTGGTGCGCAGGTAGTCGGCAACTTCACGCAGCCGACCGGCGTACGTCGCCGCATTGGCATGACCTTGCACGCCGACGATGACGCCCATCGCTGCCGCCACGCCGATGGCCGGGGCGCCGCGCACACGCAGCACCTTGATCGCCTCCCAGACCTCCTCGACGGTTCGGCAATCGCGATACTGTACCTGCGTCGGCAGCAGCGTCTGATCGATCAGACGCACATGCCCGGGCAGGTCGCCAATCCATTCCACCGTACGCGGCAACTTCATTGATCGATATCCAGTCCAAGAATACTCATGTTTTCGGCGAGTACGCCGAGATCGGCAACGACAATCGGTATGATAGCGGTAAGTGAACCGGACCACGGAGCACGCAATGCGACTGCATCGCTGGAGATGGGTAAATCGCTATCTGCTGGGTGCCTTGCTCGGTGTGGGTATCTACTGGGTGGCGTGGGGCGGTGTCCCGATGGTACCGTCGCTTAGTTTTTATTCCGTAACAGCGATCTTTGGCCTCATTCTCGCATTCCTGGTCGTTCGTCTGTGGATCGGCATCATGGTCAGTGTGCCGACTTCGCCCAGAGCAACGCCGGTCGAACCCACGGGCATCGTCATCGACGATCAAACGCCGCTCGAAATCGGCACGAAGCTGGTGGCGTACAGCGGCGGTCGCTGGTGGAGCGCCGTGGTGATTGGCATCGCGGACGAGCGCGTCATCATCCGCTACGTGGGCTGGACCGACTCCTGGAATGAGCCGCAACCGCGCCGCAACCTGCAACTGCTCGTTCCCGCGCGGGCGCCAGATGCGGACAAACGCGATGGCGTGGCACCGATGCCTGAAGCGACGTCAATCCAGATCAGCCAGCGTGACAAGGTCCGGCCTGCATGAAAACGAAACGGACCCAGGAATCAACGATTCCTGGGTCCGTATACTTGGTCGAAGTGCGTTACTTCTTCACTTCGAACTCCGCGTCGATGACATCGTCGCCCGGCTTGCCGCCGCCTGCGTTGCCGCCCTGCGGCGGCGCTTCGCCGGCGCCACGGCTGTGTTGCTGGGCCATCGCATGGGCCGCGGTCTGCAGGTTGTTGACCGCGTTCCGCAAGCCGTTGATGTCGTGGCTGTCCCTTGCCTTCTTGACCTGCTCGACCGCCGACTCCAGCGCCGACTTGTCGTTCGGCGCCAGCTTGTCGCCGGCTTCCTTGATCGTCTTTTCGACTTCCCAGACGAGCGTGTCCGCCTTGTTGCTTTCCTCGGCGAACTCCTTCTTCTTCTTGTCTTCGTCCGCGAAGCGCTCGGCGTCCTTGCGCATCTTTTCGACCTCGTCGTTCGACAGGCCGCTCGACTGCTCGATCTGCCGTTTCACTTCCTTGCCCGTCTTCTGATCGCGAGCGGTGACGTTGAGGATGCC
>DASRSQ010000725.1:0-3896 GCA_035656475.1 Gemmataceae bacterium
ACGATGGAGGTGCAAATGCCGACGAAAAATGATGTCGAAATCTTGCTCGTTGAGGACAATCCCAACGACGTGATCCTCGCGATCCACGCCTTCCAGAAGCATCACCTGGCCAACCAGGTCCACGTGGTCCGCGACGGCGCCGAGGCCCTCGAGTACATCTTCTGCACCGATCGCTACGCGGACCGCCAGATCGGCAATCGCCCCAAGGTCATTCTGCTCGACCTCAAGCTTCCCCTCGTGGACGGTATCGAGGTGCTGCGCCAAATCAAGGGCGATGAGCGCACGCAAATGATTCCGGTCGTCGTCATGACTTCTTCCAAAGAAGAAAAGGATCTCGTCGAAAGTTATAAGCTCGGCGTCAACAGCTATATTGTCAAACCGGTTGACTTCGATCAATTCACGGAGGTCGTTCGGCAGCTTGGCTATTATTGGTTGCTCATTAATCAACGCCCGCCGACTGGAGTGTGATCCCATGCAAGGGCAGAGCCTTCGTGTATTGCTTGTGGAAGATCGAGAGGAAGATGCGATTATTGTTTTGCGTGAACTTACCCAGGCAGGATACACGCTCGATTCGACGCGCGTCGACACCGACGAGGATTATCGCGCGCAGATCGAACTCGTGCCGGACATCATTCTTTCCGACTATAACCTGCCTCAGTTCAGCGCGATCGACGCTTTGCGGATTCTGCACGAACGGGCCGTGGATATTCCGTTCATCATCGTGTCGGGTTCGATCGGCGAAGAAGTCGCGGTCCAGGCGATGCAAAAGGGCGCCAGCGATTATTTGTTGAAGGATCGGCTTGGTCGTCTAGCCAAGGCCGTCAAGCAGGCGCTCGACCAGAAAACGCTGCGCGACCAGCATCGCCGCGCGGAACAAGCGTTGCACGACAGCGAGGAGTTGCTTCGCAACGCGTTCGAATACACCAATGTGCCGATGATGTTGAGCGATGTCAGCCATCGCTTTGTGCGGGTGAACGCGGCGTTCACCCGCATGTTTGGCTACTCGCAGGCGGAAGCCCTGAACCTGACGTTTGGCGACATCACACATCCGCACGATGTGGCCCAAAGTTATGCCGAGCGCGAGCGTTTGGTGTCGGGAGAGATTTCCAGTTTTCAGATGGAGAAGCGTTACATCCACAAGGACGGGCATGGTCTGTGGGGCCTGGTGAACATCTCGCTCATTCGCGATGCAAAGGGCAATCCGGTGCGGTACGTTGGCCAGGTGCAGGACATCACCGATCGCAAGGCGGCCGCCGAGGCATTGCAAGTCGCGGAGACGCAGCTACGGCAGGCACAGAAAATGGAGGCCTTCGGCCAGCTCGCCGGCGGGATTGCCCACGATTTCAACAACTTGCTCACGATCATTACGGGCTACAGCGAGCTGCTGCTGAGCGGCGTGGTTCCGGAAGACAAGACGCCAGAGTTCGTCCGCGAGATTCGCAAGGCGGGCAACCGCGCTGCCGCCTTGACGCGGCAGTTGCTCGCGTTCAGCCGCAAGCAGATGTTGCAACCGGTGGAGTTGGACCTCAATGCGGTGGTCACGGATACGGAGAAGATGCTGCGGCGCTTGATCGGCGAAGACATCGATCTTGCGGCTGCCCTTTCGCCCGATCTGGGGAAGGTGCATGCCGATCCGGGCCAGGTCGAGCAAGTCATCATCAATCTCGTCGTCAATGCCCGCGATGCGATGCCTACGGGGGGACACCTCACGATCGAAACGGCCAATATCGATCTGGACGAGACCTATATCCAGAACCACCCAGGTGTGCACCCAGGCGAATATGTTATGCTTGCGGTAACGGATTCGGGCTGCGGCATGGACGCGAAAACGCGCAGCCGTATTTTCGAACCGTTTTTCACGACCAAGGAAGTCGGCAAAGGGACGGGGCTGGGGCTCGCCACCGTGCATGGCATCGTCAAGCAAAGCGGAGGCAATATCGAGGTGTATACGGAAGTCGGACATGGCACGACGTTCAAGATCTACCTGCCCCGGCTGCGCGGTTCCACTTCGTCCGCCAAGGCTGTGCCTGGCCCACTGGCTGTGCCACGCGGCAATGAAACGATCTTGCTCGCCGAGGATGAAGAAGCAGTCCGCTCCGTCGTCCAGATGACCCTGGAGTCAAACGGCTACACTGTCCTGGTCGCGCAGAGCGGCCAGGATGCCCTGAAGCTCTGCCAGGACTTTCGCGCCCCGATTCATCTGCTCATCACGGATGTGGTCATGCCGCAGATGAGTGGCCGACAGCTCGCCGATCGTGCCGTCGTCGAACGTCCGGAGATCAAGGTCCTTTATTTGTCCGGCTACACCGACGATGCCATCGTGCGACACGGGGTTTTGCAAGCGGGCATGGCGTTCCTACAAAAGCCGTTCACCCCCCTCATCCTCGGGCGTAAGGTGCGGGAGGTCCTGGGTAATGCGACAACCTGGGTGATCTGAAGTTGTTGTCGAATTGCTGCAAGATGGAAGGCCAGATATTAGATGAGCGTGCACCGAATTCTAGTCGTTGACGATGACGTGAACATTCGCAATGTGCTGCGTCATATCCTGGTTGTGGACGGCTACGAGGTCTTGACGGCGCGGGACGGACGCGAAGGGCTTGCCGTCGCCACCGAGAATCTGCCCGACTTGATCCTCACTGATGTCGATATGCCGACACTCGATGGCTTCGAGATGTGTCGGCGCCTCAAGAATGATCCCGCCACGCGTTTCATTCCCATCGTGATGGTAACGGGCCGGGAAGCTTCCGAGGACAAGGTGTCCGCATGGGACTCGGGGGCAGATGATTTCTTGACCAAGCCGTTGCACATCGTCGAAGTGCGGGCGCGTTGTCGATCGCTCTTGCGGATCAAGGATCTGGTCGGCCAGCTGGATTCCGCCGAGGCGGTCGCTTTCGCAATGGCCAGGGCGGTTGAGGCGAAATGTCGTTATACCTGGGGCCATTCCGAGCGCGTCACCAACTATGCGCTGGCGCTGGCGCGCTGTGTAAGCGTTCCGGAATCCGATTGCGAAGTGCTCCGCAAAGGCGCGATGCTCCACGATCTAGGCAAGATTAAGATTCCCGATGCCATTCTCAACAAGGCAGGCCCGCTCACCGCCGACGAGTATGCCATCGTCAAGGCCCATCCCGCCGAGGGAGCGCGGATCATCGAGCCGTTGCGTTCGATACGTACGACGATTCCGATTATTCGCCATCATCACGAACGAATGGATGGCGGCGGCTATCCGGACGGGCTTTTCGGCGGCGCCATCCCGCTCCTGGCGCGAATCCTATCCGTGGCCGACGTGTATGACGCCCTCTCGAGCGAACGTCCCTATCGGCCAGCACTCGATCCCGAACGGTGTCTGCAGATCCTGCACAAGGACGCCGCGGAAGGCGGACTCGATGGAGAGCTTGTTCGCTGTTTTGCCCAGGCGTTGTCACGGGCAACCACGCCAATTCCCGCGATCGCGTAGTTGCTGTTCCAGCAGTTGCAACGCCACCTGCACACAACAAACATCGTACTCGCATGTCGCTCGGAGCCCCAGCGCAGGGAGAATTGGTTTCCCAGGGCCGTCAATTCAAGACCGTCAACGCTCGCAATTCTTTTGGCAACTGGAAGCTGACGTCCTCCTCGCGGATCGTGCGCGTCTCGACCGTGGCGTTGTAGTTTCTCTGCAGGTAGTCGACGCACTCCTGCACGACGTCCTCCGGCGCGCTCGCGCCGGCGGTCACGAGCACCGTCTGGGCCCCATTGAACCAGGCGGGGTTGATCTCCTTCACACCGTCGATGAGGTGGGCGGGCTTGCCGCAGCTTGTCGCCAGTTCGGCGAGACGCAGGCTGTTCGAGCTATTGCGACTGCCGAGCACCAGGACCACGTCGGCTTCGGGGACGAGCTCCTTCACCGCTTCCTGGCG
>DASRSQ010000726.1:0-9187 GCA_035656475.1 Gemmataceae bacterium
AAGGTATTCAGTCTGCAGGACGCGATAGCGCTGAAGGCATGGATCCGAAAGAAAGACGCCAAGCGAAGAAAACAGGGCGGCAAGGCGCTGGCGAAGCACCACAAGTCCCACGAAGTGAAGACCGGCGAAGACGACCAGAAAACGTACTATTCCCTTCGCCGGGCGATCAAGTTCTTGTCGCGGCAAAAGCGATTTGGCACCAAAGACCAACTCAAACTCACTCTCCAGAGATGGAAGGAGCGCTGCCCATACCTCGAAGACGGGCGCGGCATCAAGATTCATCCGTTCGAGACGTGGCCTGGCGATTACGACGATTATTTTCTCAAGGATGATCTCGACGCGATCTGGAAGGAAGAGGCCAGGCTCCACGCCGAGCGTAATGGCGCCACGACCCAGACCAAAGCGATTGACGCGATTGGGGTGTGCGAGAGAACGCTCAATAAGCTTTTGCCAGACGGAGCCAAGTCGAAGGTGACCGGCAAGCGCGTGGACGGCAAGGCTTGCAAGCGCACAGCCATTGATCCAGACGCGCTGGCGAAGCTTGTGGAGTATCGGACCAATCCAACCGTGGCCGAAGCGCTCAAAACCCTTGGCGTTGATTGGCGGACAATTTCCAATCTCATTGAAAAGGAAATCCTTCCCGTCATCGAAGATCCGTCGGGATGCTACACGAGTAATCGCAAGCGTCGTGTCTGCAAGGAAAAGGTGAAAGCGCTGAAGGCACAACAGCGCGACAAGGGCATAACGAAGGATGAGCGCGGCGAGTGGCTACCGTTGAAATTGGCGCTCAAGTACAAAAACGCGTCTCACAAGATCCTGCACAAGTATTTCAACAAGCCATGCCCACAACTTGGCGGCGCTGTTCTTCGCGCCGAGGGGTTCGAGCAAACAAAAGAGATCCTTGCGAAAGGGGAAAAGCCCGGGCCCGTGAAGAAGTGGCTGCGGGCCGATCTTAAGCGACTAAAGCGGCCCAAGGTTGGCATGGCGGGCCGGAAGGCGGCGGCGTTCGCGAGAGAGAAAGCGACGCAGGCGGAGGCTGAAAAGAACAACGCCAAAACGCCGATCCAACACGATGGGCACGCCAAGATCATAGAGGCAGTAAATGGGGCTCGCGAGGACATCAAAACCACCCTTGGTGCCAAAATGGATGTCGGCATCATCACAACCAAGGCCGAAGGAGAGAAGTCGCGAGAAACCACCCGAGCGGCGGCGGCAAAGCTCGGCGAGCAAATCGTCACGGAAGGCGTCGAGACGCGCAAAGTAGTTGTCCCAGCAGTCAAGAATAAGGATGCCGACATATCGCCGCAAGAACCGTGTCAGGCATGTCTCTTGCCGGAATATAAGGTACGCCTGCGCGACAAAAAGACTAAGCTGGAACCGCGCCTCTGGCATCTCCTTAAGCACATTCTGGACGGCAAAAGCCTTTCGTTTGCCGCCATCGAAGCGAACGTCTACGGCGACAAAGAAACCACGAAAAAGACAATTCCAAACGCTGTCAGCGCCCTCAACCTGGCCCTTGAGAAACTTGGATGGCCCCACACCTACGCGACCAAGGGAGGCGAGGTTCTGATCGGCGAATAGATCATCCCAGGATTTTCCCAGGCCATCTGGGACGTTTCTGGGACACCATCAGGTAAGTTACCCGCATCTCGAATGGAGAGGTGCGAGCGTGACTGCGACAGATAGCCCAGTTACTGCGATACCGTCGAGCGCAACGATCCGTGAGCGGCTGGCAGAGCTTGCTCGCGAGCGAGATCTGCTGCGCGCGTTGCTCAAGCTCGCGATGAAAAAAGAGAAGGAGAGCGGCGAAAAAACAGCCGCGTAAATGGGAGACAGCCGGAGCGTCGCGGCACCGGCTGTCTATGAGAACGGGATTGCAACACCATTATAGACATCGCCAAGCCGGAAGCATATCCCCTCTCTCCCGCGTTGCCGCGCGGAGATCAATCGTGTCCATGCTAGACCGAATCCGGTCGCGACAGGGCCGACCGCCCGTCGCGCCCGAAGCTCCACCAGATCCACCTCCTGCTCCTGCGCCGCCAGAGACCCTGCTGCGGAGATGCGGACACAGCGAGCCTATCGCGCACCTGCGCGGACAGGACTGTCCCGCATGCCGCGAGGCAACCCGCAAGGCTCGAGCTACCCGTCGCCGTGCGAAGAAGGCCGAGCGCCATTCCGAGCAGACTGCGCACCATCCATCGCGACTGCCGGATGGGGCGACCTACGGAAAGGTTTGGGACCAGGCTAAGCAAGAGTGGACGGTTACCCTCGCGATAGCGGGCGCGCCGACTTTCACTGCCACGGGTAGTGGGTCCATCCGCACAGAGCTGGTAGTGGACCAGATGTATCGCCAGTGGCTGGCGCAGCATAGTCCGACGGCGGCAGAGAATCAAGTTACCAGGTTGGTGACTTGATCGGCCGAATGGCTCCGTTCGTGTTGTTTCCGTTGGCCTGGGAGATCGAGTAGTGCATGCACATGCGCAGGGAGCGCCGAGTCCGATACCTTGGTCGCCCGCTGAGATTGCCGTTTTGCGGTGGCCAAGCCGCGGCACGAAACGTTTCGGCTACGGCGCGATGCTCGCCTGGATGTATCTCTGGCGTCTGCTCGGTGGCAGACCCGGCACCGTTGTCATCCACATCGCTGCCATGGCGGAGGCCTTGGGAGCGCTTGACGGGATGGCCACCGGTAAGCGCCTCCTTGGAGCCGTCAAGGAGTTTGGGCTCGTCGAGATACTGGCGATCGATGGAGGCACGTGGACCATCTATGTGCCTGATCCTCTGGAGGTTAGGGGTGGACTTCGCCGAATCGATCCGCCACCGCAGCCTGACTTCGATTTTGGGGGCGATGAGCCGAAGGAAGAAGCGGTAGTGCTGGCGGTAGCGCCGGGAGATGTATTAAGAATTACCAAACAAGAAGAAATACAAATACTCCCCGGCGCTACCGCCAGCACTACCGCCGATCCGACTCATCCTCAATCTTCAGACCCACTTTCCGTCGATGGCCTGACTGAACTTTGGTGCGCAACCTGCCGGGCGTACTCTGGCGGTCGCAAGCGGAGTAGGGCGCGTGACGTCCGTCCAATGGTCGAAGCAACGGTTGCAGCAGGCGTTCCGCCGCCAGTAATCGCTGAAGCGATGCGAACGCGCGCCAACACCCTCGAATGGTACGACAAATTCCATGCACGCCTCCTAGCGGCACCGCGAGTTAAGGACTTCGAGGAAAGGTACGAAGCCCGCAAGCGTGAAAGAGAACGAGGAGGTGATTCCGAATGAACGCCGACGAGTACAAGAAATGGACACGGCACCACGCTGACATATTCCGCATGCATGCAGATCGAGACCTCGACGTTTTTATTACCTGGGAGCCTCGTCTCATCGCCTTTACTTTCGCCGACCTGCGCGAAGCGAGTTATGCGATAGCCGACGATCCGCGACACACCTTCCGCGAGAATCATCTCGGATTGCTGCGTGCGTCAGTCATCAGCAAGCGCGCCGAGAAGGCGGCCCGCGAGCGCGAGCAGCGGGAGAGCCAATACGCCTCGGGTTCATGTGAGAGCTGCCATAGCGTCGGTCTGGTGCGCGTTCCGCACCCTGATTTCATTGAAAATGGTGAGTTCACGCGCAGGGTGTTTTTGGATGTGGCGTGCAACTGCCGTATCGGCGTGGCTCGTCTCAATGCGGTCAATGCTCGTCTGGCTGCGGCCGAGTCGCCGCATCTTCTCATTGACGTTGCGGAGTATGAGGAGATGATTCCAGACTGGCGTCTCGTGCTCGCCGCGGCAGAAGAGGCTGATGAGCAAGACCATGCGGCTACCGATCTTGCTCGACAAGTCGATCGCACCATCGGTCCGATTATTGGCCGAAAGGATCAATCATGAATGATGCCGTCATGGATCGACTGCCGCCCCACAATCGCGACGCGGAGCGTGCGCTGCTTGGCAGCATGCTGCGCGATAACTACATCATTCCCGAAGTCGTCAACCTTGTAAAAGCCGACCATTTCTACGCGTTCGCTCATCAGAAAATATTCGAAGCGATCAGCAAGCTGAATGACGACGCTGGCAAGCCGGCAGACATCATTACCGTCCCGGAATATCTGTCCCAAGCACGCGTCGATCCGAAGAACGAGAACAGTCCGAAGCTGATCGAGGAAGTCGGCGGCATCCAGTATGTCGTCGAATTGTTCGACGCCGCTCCCGCTGCCGCACACTACCGTCAGTATTGCGAAATCGTCAGGCAGAAGGCGATGTTACGCAGCCTGATCCACGCCTGCACTGGCTCTTTGACTGATGCTTTCAATGCTCGGGGAACCTCTGCGGCTGACATCCTCGACACAGCCGAGCGACGCCTTTTCGAGATTCGTGACGGCTCCAAGTCTGCGACAAAGCACGCAGGCACTATCGTTGACGAAATGTGGAAGGTTCTCGACGAACGACGAGCTCGCGGCAGCATTGGAATACAGAGTGGATTCGCAGGCATTGACAAATTGACATCAGGGTTTCAGCCAGGCGAATTAGCGTACCTTGCAGCCCGTACCAGCGTTGGGAAAACGGCGTTCGCGCTCAATATGGCCAGCCATATGGCGATAGCCGAGCGCGTGCCATTGTTGTTCATCAGCCTCGAACAGTCGCGAATCGATGTCATGTCGCGACTGACATGTATTCAGGGCCTAGTCGATTCCCACCGTTTTAGAAACGGCCGTCTGCGTCCCGACGAAACGACGCGTGCCATGGCGGCCACGGACAGGCTGTCGCGAAGCAGATTGCACATTGATGACGGTTCTGGTCAATCGGTGCTGCAGATTGCTGCGAACATTCGGCGAGCAAGACGTGCGCACGGAATCGAACTGGCAATCATCGACTATCTGGGACTTATCGAGCCAGAGAAAACAAGAGCCAAAACAACTCGCCAAGAAGAGGTAGCCGCAACTTCTCGCCGCCTCAAGCTGTTGGCGGCAGAGATAAACATACCGATCATCGTCTTAGCGCAGGTTAATCGCGATGCCGAAAAACGCGGGCGCGGCGACAACCGTCCCCGACTCATAGACCTGCGCGAGTCTGGTGCAATTGAGCAAGACGCAGACGTGGTAGTTTTTTTGCATCGCCTTGTTGATGACCGTGGCGGAGACGAAGGGCTTGTTGACGCAATTGTCGCGAAGCAGCGGAATGGGCCCACGGGGACCGTGTCACTCCTTTACGTCAAGCAGCACATGAGATTCGTTGACTTC
Organism: Gemmataceae bacterium; assembly: GCA_035656475.1. GTDB lineage: Bacteria > Planctomycetota > Planctomycetia > Gemmatales > Gemmataceae > SIAQ01. The sequence continues at coordinate 5,228 of DASRSQ010000726.1, forward strand.
GTTGCGAGTCACAAGTAACACGCTGATTTTCCTCAGGAAGGATGCCACGATGAAGAAGGACACCCTCAGACTCATAGCAGAATCGATGCTGGCGCACTCCGACCTGGCCGCTGCTATTCGCACGCTCCAGGATGGCTGCGAATCCGAAACACTCGCGTGCGTCGATCTTGCTCTTCGTGACATCATCGTCGCGGCAAGGAAGGCGACGAGCGCCATCAAGGCAGAGCAGAAACGCACGCCAGCACCGCAGTTTCCAAGCGAAAGCACATTGCCCTTCGCGCCCTACGTCGGTCCTGAGATCGACGGTTCATGAGGAGATGGTTTATGCATAGCAGCAGCCTCCCGCGTGGTGATCGCGACGTAGACGACGCCAAGCCCGAAACCTCGCCCCGAGCAGCTCGGCACGCAAATGTGCTCGCAGTTCCTGGCGGCTTCTTTCGGGCCATGCGACGTGGCGGAAGATTGGTGACGGCCAAGACAGTTCGCGGCGCCAAGCTGTACATGCCGACGGCTCGTGACGCGATGGACAAGGAACGTCGCCGGCTCGAGAGGCACGGAATTCAGACGGAGATTGTCGACGTGAACATCAGAATCGGAGACACGGCCTGACCGAATTGAAAACGAGCGGCAGAGCGTAGCCTTGGGGGTTCTGCTCTAATCCGCTCATTTTATCCCTGTTGAGGATGTAGTAATGATACAGCTTGAATCGCCTCGCGCCCATCCTGGGCATCAAATCACCACGCTCGAGGATCGCTGCGAAGCCATGGGCCGCGCAGCCATCAACGACATCATCGCCGAGTGTCGCGCAGAGGGTGACATCCCGGGAGCCCTGCTCGCCATCGACGCGCTCTCAAGGAGTCGATGGCCCGCTCGTTCACTGCGTTCCGCACGTGGGAAGCAGACTCCAGCAGCGTGATCTCCGTCCTTGGTCCGCGCCGTCACCATGGCGCCGCTATCATCATCGCCCCTTCTATTTTTCAGTCGCGCCCGCCAGAGATATCGCATGCACGACGACATCACCGACGACGACACCCAGACGGACAGCCCGATCGAGATCCAGTTGACGCCGGTCGCCAGGTTGCTCCTCACCCCCGCAGAGGCAGCGGCCGCGCTTCGGATATCGCCGCGGCTCCTCTGGAGCAGGACGAAGGCGGGCGAGATTCCGTGCGTCCGGATCGGCAAGGCCGTGCGTTACTCGCCACCCGCGCTCCAGGCGTTCATCGATCAGGCAAGCAGCGTCGAGGCTTGACGCTTCACTAAGATCAGAGCAGCTGACCTATGGCCGCGCTGTCTCGGTCGGGAACTCGAAGGCCCACCGAGACGCCGGCCACCCTTCGAGAGGTGGCAACCGTGGCAAAAAAACGCAACCGCGGCAACGGCGCCGGCAGTGTCTTCAAGCGAGCCGACGGCGGCCCGTGGTACATCTCCTGGTATGACCACCTCGGCAAACGCAAGGAGCATTGCACGAAGACGACGGACAAGGGGACGGCGCAGCGGATCCTCGCCGACAAGCTTGCCGCGTCGGCGCTGCGGCGCGATGGCGTAATTGACGCGCATCAGGAGTCCATGGCGATCGAGTCGGCCAGGTCCATTGATACGCATCTGAGCGACTTCAGGGCAATGATGGTGGCTCGGCACCGAACCGCGAAGCACATCACCAGCACGATCACCTTTTGCAAGGAAATCTGTGAGGCGGCCGGATTCGAGACACCTAGCGACATCACTGCCGACGGCCTGAACAGGTTTCTCGGCGAGATGAAGGCGCAGGGCAAAGCACCGCGAACGCTTCAAGGTCGCGTCGTTGCGATGAAGGCGTTCACGCGCTGGCTGACCGACCACCGGAAGCTATCGCACGACCCGCTCCGGATCGTCAAGACGCCGAACGTGGGCAAGGCCGATCGACGTAAGAGACGCCGGATGTTGTTGCCGAAGGAGTGGCCGTATCTCCGCGCGGCGACGCTGATTGGCGGTCCGCGGGACGGGATGACGCCGCCGGAACGAGTCGCGCTCTACTCGGTCGCCGTTCAGACCGGGCTGCGATCGGACGAGCTGCGGAGCCTCACGAAGACGGATCTATTCCTGCGCGGCGACAAGCCATACGTTCGCTGCCGCGCCGAGAACGCGAAGAATCGGCTGGAGGCACGGCAGTACATCCAGGCGGAACTGGCCGCCGAACTCCAGCAACTCGTGGCGAGAAAGACGCCTTCGGCGCCGGTGTTCGCGATGCCGACAGAGTTCGACGTGGCCACCATGCTTCGGGCCGACCTGGCCGAGGCTCGAAAGCTCTGGCTTGACGAAGTGAAGCATGATGCCGAGGCCTACGCCAAACGAGAACAATCGGACTTCCTGGCCGCGACGAATCACGACGGCGAATCACTCGACTTCCATGCCCTGCGCCACACGACCGGGGCTTGGTTGGCACTCCAGGGGGTTCACGTAAACGTCATCAAGACCGTCATGAGGCACAGCACCATCGTCTTGACGGTCGATACATACGGGCACCTGCTTCCCGACCAGCACGCCGATGCGGTTGGCGGGATGGGCGCCATGATGAGCGGCGAGCTCGATTTGGCAGCGACCGGAACCGCCGGCGCGACCGTCATTCCGACGCGTCCGAGCCGAACCGCGCCCGCAGTAGACACCGCAGTAGGGATGCCGTCAGGTGCGATATCGTGCGAGACAGTGCGAGCAGACAAAAACGCCGAAGCGGCGGAAACCCTGGATTTTCCAGGGGATTTGGAGGATTTGCAGGAAAAAGAGGAAGAGGCCCCTCCCGGATTCGAACCGGGGATAGCGGATTTGCAATCCGCTGCCTTACCACTTGGCGAAGGGGCCAGCAGGCTAACCGTTGCTTCCGATACAATCGGCACGATCGCGGCTAGACTTTATTCGCTTTCGACCGTGCCGGTGCCTGGGCGGCCAAGCATGGTGATGTTAAGAATTGATGTCGGCGCTGGCCAGTGGCTTGTCGCCTCTTGCGGAAATAATCGGTGAACGATTGCTTGACCGACACAGCAGCGCTCGGGATAATCTCTCCATCTCGCCAACGCACACCTTCCTTCCGAGGACCTACAATGCGCTCCCCCAACTTGATTCACGTCCTGTGCCTTGGGTTCGCGTTCTGCGTTGCCGCCAGCGCACGCGCGGACAACTGGGAGCGTTTTCGCGGGCCCAATGGCGTCGGCATCTCGAAGGACAAGAACATTCCCATCAAGTTCAGTCCCACCGAGAACGTGCGCTGGAAAATCGACATCGACTCGGGGCACTCCAGTCCTGTCGTCTGGGGGGACCGGCTTTTCGTGCAGACGGCCAGCGCCGATGCCACCAAACGGTCGCTGCTCTGCGTCGATGCCAAGACGGGCAAGGAAATCTGGAAGCGGAGCATCCCCGCGACTCGCCCCAAGCAGAAGCTGCGTTATGACACCTCGCTGGCCTCGGCGACGCCGACCACCGATGGGCAGGCGGTCTATGTTCCGTTCTGGGACGGCAAGGACATCATCTTGACGGCGTACAACTTCAAGGGGGACAAGCTCTGGGATCGCAATCTCGGCGAGTTCGTCAGCCAGCACGGGGCAGGGGCGTCACCGATCTTGTACAAGGACCTGGTGATTTTCTCGATGGACAAAGATTCGTTCCGCGACACCAGCAAGAAGACGGGCCCGGTCGCGAATCCGTCGGTGCTGTATGGGCTGGACAAGAAGACGGGCAAGACCGTGTGGGAGGAGCCGCGCGAGGCAGTGCGGGCGTGCTACTCGGTGCCGTTCTTTCTGGATAGGGGAACGAAGACGCCCGAGCTGATGGTGACGAGCACGACCGCGATCACGAGTTACAACCCGGAGACGGGCAAGCCGAACTGGTACTGGAACTGGACGTTCAAGAACGACCCGCTGCGCACGATTGCGTCCACGACCTATGCGAATGGCATGTTGCTGGCGATGTCGGGCGATGGGTCAGGCGAAC
>DASRSQ010000727.1:0-5937 GCA_035656475.1 Gemmataceae bacterium
TGTTGAGGACGCGGGCATTCTGGACCCACGTTTCCAGTTGCACCACGCCAACCTTCGGCACTTTCTCGCCGTGGAGCACTGCGCCAGCGACGCGCGTACCGTGGCCGCTCGGCGGAACATAGTCTGCAACATCGGTGGGAGCTACTCCCGGCAGAAAGCAATGGGATGAGGCTTTATCGACACCCGGTTCAATCCAAAGGTGCTCTTCCTGCATCCCACTGTCGATGACGCATACCGTGGGCGCATCGGGGCAGGGCGGCTGAATGCTTAGCTTGGCCTGAATTGCCTTCAAGTCACGCGCAATTTGCTGCGGGGTCTCGATGTTATCCGGTTCGGCAACCTCAAAGATATAGGGGTAACTAAGGACAATATCTTTCAACCCCTTACCTGAAAGTCTCAATCGCAATGTAAAGCTATCGGGCAGTGACAGCGATTCGGCATCGACATTATCGACATTAAGCAGAATCTCCCCTTCATAGTGCTCGATGATGTCGCGCATTGCATCGAGACGCTGATCCTTCAGTTGATCCCATTTGTCGTATGCTTCGATTCGCTTATTCGACCATTCATTTTCTTTACGTGCCCACGTTTCCGGTTTCCAGCGAGGGTTGCGTGACGGCTTATTGGGAATCTCCCAATCACCAATGCACGTAACGCTCACGTCGCAGATGTATTGCGAGTCGTCCTGAATGCCGGGCCACTCGGCAAAGAGCGTGTCGGTGAGAATCAGCCGCAGGCGCTCTTCCTGGGTCAGGTCTTCACGAAGCTCGTGAATCTTGGCGACATTACCCGATCCGGTCACGCTGCCGATAAAGTCCGTCAACTTTTGCCGGAACTCAGCGAGATTAACGTCCTCGGAGGCGACGATAACGAAGCCCCCTTCTTGTTCGGACACGATCTCAAATTTGAATTGCCGTCGCAGGTCATCGAGGTCGAGTGTTGTGTCAATTCGCAATAGTAGCGGAATGCCGCCCGTAATGGGAGGCAACCCGCTTCGGATTCGTTCGGCTTGACGCACTTGCCAGCTCGCCAACACGTTCGACGAGCCGGTTCGTAATCCTGCGGCATGACCGGTACGGTTCGCGCGATTGATTACGGTCGTTGAACTTTCTGGGATGGCGGCCTGTGGGTATCGGGCCGGGCCGCGATCCCGAAGCACGAGCGGCAGATGCTCAAACTGATGCGAGCCTGTCGATGACATGTTTTACCTGTTATCGCCTCCGTGATCCGCATGTTTCAAATCCGCGATCGCTTTCTCAAGCAATGGTTCCGTTACGATCTTCTCGCCACGTAGCACCGCTGCCTTGGCTGCATCCTGAGCGGCTTTGACGGTCATGGCCGCGGAAGCTCCGTTCAATTGCTTGATTAGTTTGTCCCAATCAATCCGATCGGCGTGTTTGACGGCCGATAAGCTTACCGAAAGCAGTTTGTGAATCTCATTCGGTCCTGGTGGTGGGATCAGAAACACATCATCAAATCGCCTAAACAGCGCGCTATCAAGCGAGGTCTTGACGTTGGTCGTTGCAACCAGCAGCCCTGGGGCATCGTATTCTTCCATTAATTGCAATAAAGAATTCACGATACGCGACGCTTCCCCGATATCTTTTGCGTCTCCTCGCGAGCGCGCGATAAAATCGCATTCATCCAGGAGCAATACACACGGACGCTCTTTAGCAGCCTCGAACACGGCTCGCAGATTCGCGGCCGATTCGCCAAAGTATGACGACAATAAGGCATCAAAGCGAACCTTCAGTAATGGCAGCCCCGTATTCCATGCTAGGCGTTTGGCTCCCAGCGACTTGCCGCAACCAGGCGGGCCGTACAATAAAACCGTCTTGCGGTTGCGCAGTCCATATGCGCCAAGACGTTCTCGTGCGGCATATTCTCGTTCAATTCTTGAAAAGCGCTCCTCGATCTCGGCCGGCAGAACCATGTGATGTTCGAGGGCATCACGCGGAATGATCGTCGCCAACAACTCTCCGTGGCGTCGACTGAGCGGCAATTCCTTCATGCTCCGATCACCTTCGATCGGCGCAGCTTTTCCGTTCTTGACGAGCCGCGGTTTTTTCAAAATCGCGTCGAGTTGATTCGCGAGTTTCACATGGCCGGTGCGGCGCTCTGATTCGACGACAAGCTCAGCCAGGCGTTCAAGGTCGCGCTGCGAACCGTCAGCGATGGCGCGAACGATTCTCTTGAGGATGTCTGCCTTCATGTTATTGCTACCTGCATCATGGTTGTGGCCGTTCGCTCATCTGGTGGCTTCAGCGACTTGTCCTGATTCGTTTCTCCCGATGGCTCTGGTCTGCCGCACGAGAAAGTATCGCCAGCCATTGCCATGTTTTTCCGCCCGTATCTGGTGCCCCCTTTCTCGAAGCGCGGTGACGCAACGAGAAATTGTCGGGATGGAAACGCCGACCTCCTCCGCCAACTTGGGCGTTGAGTATCGGCCCGTTCGGATCAGGCGGAGTACGTGATCCAGCCGTTGTTCGATCTCCAATGAACGTGCATAAAACATGTCGGGTCCTCCTTCAAGATATTCTTAATCTATCGGTGACTGATAGACTTGCCAACACACCATATCCTTGTCTGGATGGAAGTTTATGGCCGGCATGTCCACGCATCTCGCCGGACCGGAAAAACCGGAACAGAGAAGAGGGAAGAGGGTGGGGCCTGGGGCGGGACTGGGACCTTCTGGTCCCGCCCCGGATTGCTCCGGGGCAGGTGGATTCATCCGCCAGTGCCGAAAGGCTCACTCTGGAATGTGCTCGTCCGTCTGACCGCTCCGTTCACGCAGGATGCGTTCCTGGAAGGTCATCGGCCTGGCTGATGAATTCGTCTCCGGCGTGGCGGCTACCGCTTCGGCCGGCCGTTCGCCATGTTGGGCGGCTTCGGCGGGTGTGGGCATCGCCTCCTGCCGCCGGCGGATGCGGGCGGTGATAGGCTCTTCGGCGGTGGATTGCTTGCGTTCTGTACGTTGCGGAGTAGCCTCGATGGTATTCGCACCCTTCAGCGTCTTGATGCGGTCGGCCAGTTCAGAAACGGTCGGTCCTAACTCGTCAGCCTGATGCGTGGCAGAGAGGCCGCCCTTGAGCTGGTCGCGGAGTCCGGTCATTTCGGAGAGATACGCTTCGTGTGAGAACGGCGTGCCCAGCCTTGCCTGGTAGTCGCGTAGCTGGGATTCGGCGATCGCCAGCTCCTGCCGGGTGCCAGCGCATTCGGAGCCGCAGGCTCCGGCCAGGCGATCGAGCGCGTTTAAGACCGCACGCGGTCCCTGGTGCTCGCGGGATAGCCCGGTGTGGCGGATGCCGGCTCCTTCGAGGTACACGTCGGGCGCAAACTGCGGATGCAGCAGCAGGCCAAATTTCAGGCCGCGGTACGTGCCGACCGGCACGCGGGTAGTCTCCCGCACGCTAAACGGCATGGCATCAAGCCGTTTGGCGAGCACGGCCGGTGCATCTTCGCGTGCGAATCGCTGGCTGCCAATGACGATCGGGTCGGCGGCGTGTGCCGTCGCGGTCGCTTCGTCGTCGTTGAGTTTCGTGAGCCGTTCGGTCAGCCTTTCGATGGTCGCCGGTAAATCCCGCACGTTGCGGCGGGCGACATATTGCTCATCAAGGTGATTTTTCTTCAGGAGATTGAGCCGCTGCAATTCGGCGTCGGCCTCGGCCAGCGTCAGCACGGCCGGATTGCCGGAGGCGATCGCTTTCACTTCGGCATAGCTGAGTTCCTGCCCGCTGATGTCGTCGGCGCGGCGGGCGGCGTTGTCGCCGGTGATGACCTGGCCGATGAAGCGTGCCTTGGTTTCGAGTGCCTGCCACATGTAGGCGTCAAACGAGCCTTCGGTCACGTAACGGTAAATCTCGACTTCCTTATTCTCGTTGCCCTGGCGGAGAATCCGGCCGTCACGCTGCTCAACTTCCGCCGGCTTCCACGGTGCATCGAGGTGATGCAGGGCGATCAGCCGTTTCTGGACATTGGTGCCGGTGCCCATCTTCTGCGTGCTGCCGATCAGCACGCGCACCGATCCCTGCCGAACTTTCTCGAAGAGGGCCTGTTTCTTGGCGTCGGATTCGGCGTCGCCGATGGTGGCAATCTGCTCACGCGGGATGCCATGGGCGATGAGCTTCGGGATGATCTCGTCGTAGGGCGAGTAACCCCACTTCGTCGGGTTGACGCCCATGTCCGCAAAAATCATCTGCGTGCCGCGCGTGGGCGCGGATTGCTGCCAGATGGAATAGACGTTTTCGACCAGGCGGTTGACCTTCGATTCCGGGAAATCCTGGGCGGTCTCCGACAGCATGCGTGCGTCGGTGGCGAGCTTCCTGCCGTCGGTGGTGATGGCGAGCGCATTATCGACACGCGGGTCGATCCTCTCGGACCGCAGCCGTTCGTAGCGTTTGACCAGCTCGTCTTGCAGCTCCCGCTGCTCGTCGGACATCGGGCAGGCGACGATGGTGGGCTTCCCGCCTTTCAAGGCGGGCCGCGGCAGATTCAGCATGTCGGCCGTCTGCACGTCGGAGAAGGAGCGGAACATCTGCTGGAGTTCGGGCAGATTCGTGAAGCGGGCAAACCGGCTCCTGGGCCGGAGTCCCGCGCCGTCCGGCGAAATCTCCATCGTGTCGACGACTTCGCCGAAGGTGGCGGCCCAGGCGTCAAAATGCTCAATGCCGCGGCTTCTTAAGCCTTCCGGATCGAGGAACCGCTGCATGGTGTACATCTCCACCATCGTGTTGGAAATCGGCGTGCCCGTGGCAAATGTGACCCCGTGGCCGGGATGCTGCTCGCTTAAGTAGCGCGCCTTCATATAGACGTCGAACGCCCGCTCGGAGCCGCCAGTCTGGATACCGGCCACACGCTCCATCTTGGTCGGGGTTTCCAGGTTCTTAAAGTAATGGGCCTCGTCGATGAAGACGTGATCGACGCCGAGCTCGTCGAAGACCAGGCCGTCGTCTTTCTTATCCTCGGCCAGCAGATTTTTGAGTCGCTCCGCCCGTGCCGCCTTCTGCTTCTCGATGGTCTTAATGAGGTTGCGGTTGGAACCCTTGTCCGCGGCATGCTCCCTAAGCAGCGCGTCATACTCGGCGATTTGCTCCAGCAGGAATTTCTCCTGGTAGTCGCGCGACATGCCGATCCGCTCGAACGATGAATGCGTCACGACGATGCCGTCCCATTCGCCGCTGGCCATCTTGGCCGTCAAAAACTTGCGGCGCTCGCGGGTCAGGTCTTCCTTGGCGGCGACCAGTAGCTTGGCGTTGGGATAGAGTTGCATGAACTCTCTGGCAAATTGCTCCAGCAGGTGGTTGGGAACCACGTACATCGGCTTTTTGATGAGTCCGGCCTGCTTCATCTTCATGCCGGTCGCGGCCATCGTGAACGTCTTGCCGGCACCGACGACGTGGGCGAGGAGCGTGTTGCCGCTGCTCATGCCGCGCCAGACCGCATCCTTCTGGTGCGGCCGGAGCGAAAGGGCCTGACTCATGCCGGGGAAATCGAGGTGCGAGCCGTCGAAAAGGCGCGGCCGCAGGTTGTTGTAGGTGTCGTTGTAGAGCCGGACCAGCCGCTCAGTGCGTTCGGGATCGCTGAATACCCAGGAGCGGAAACGTTCCTTGATCAGCTTTTGCTTTTCGCGGGCGGCCATCGTTTCTTCCTGGTTGATGACCCGCTCTTCGCGGTCGCCGTTCTGGATGGTGTCGTAGACGGTCGGCGATTTCATGTTGAGGGCCAGCTCCAGAAGCCAGGTGCCGTTGGCCCTCGCCGTCCCGAAGTCCGACGTGGCGGCGACGGATGCCTTGGCGGCGTAGCCGGCTTCCAGGCTCCAGACCGCATCTTTCTTCAGGTGGGCCACCGGAACCGACCGTGGTTCAACGTGAAACAGGTCGGCGGCAAATGCCTGGATGTCGCCGGCCGGTATCCACGGAGCGCCCAGCCCCGCGTCGA
>DASRSQ010000728.1:0-8432 GCA_035656475.1 Gemmataceae bacterium
TGTTCTGGTCGGCAGGGCAACACACAACCGGAATTACCGTGTTGATTGCGGCATTGGACTGTTCGATGTAGGGTCGAATCGCGCCGATCCAGGAATTGAGGGGCTGGCTAGGCGTCCCGCCCTGGTCATTGCCGCGCGGGAACTTCTTGTTGGCGTCATGATAGCCGTGGCAACCCAGGGCAAGGTTCTTGAGGTTGTTCAAATCCTGGGTACGTGCCGCCGCTTCGCGCACCTTCTGTACCGCGGGCACCAGCAACGCAATTAGAATCGCGATGATTGCGATTACCACCAGCAACTCAATTAGGGTGAAACCGCCTCTCGACTTGGGCATGGGACGGACTCCTCGCAAGGAAAAAAATGCTAGGCTTAATTCTCATTAATAAATACCGGTGCCGCACGCGAAAGGCAACATTTTTTTCGCGAGAAAAAAACATTTTCGCATCAAGAAGACCGGCAAAAATTCGATGGAAACACGTGGAAGCAGATCGTGTGCCAACAAAAAAATGACCGACCCATTATTTCCTAATTGATGTAAGTTCAATGAGAAAATGAGCTAACGGTGAGTTGTTATTCGTAAAGTTACTTGATAGAAAAACTGAAGATGCTCGTCTCCTACGCATTGTTTGCGTCGCACCTTGGCAGCTCATTCAAATCGCCCATGCCTCGCGCGCCACTGCATATCGGTATTTTTTCGTAGAAGACCGACTCCAGCTGAACCACCGCGTTGTCAAATCTAAGCCTTGACGGGACACTGGCTGCAATTTCCCAAGAAGGCATCGGCAACCCGTGCGGCCGTTGCATCGACTTCGTCGCAGGAGTGCGCCCAGGCTGCATCGCTCATGCCATGCGACCTCGCCGGGGAGCACACCTCGATATATGCTTTCGCCTTCGGCTCGGTGCCGCTCGGACGCAGCGAGACGCGCGCGTTGTCGCCAAGCTGAAAGAGCAGAAAGTTGCGGGCGGCCCGATCGGTCGCTCCCTTGAACGGCCCCATCCAGCCTGATTCGTCGAGCAGATCGTCGATTCCCGTCACCGCGAGCCCGCCGATTTCCTTTGGCGGCGACTTGCGCAGACGCTCGAGCATGCGGGCCATCAATGTCTTCCCTTCGATGCCTGGCATGATGATGTTGCGGATGTCGTTCTTGAAATAGCCGAACTGCGCCTGGAGCCGATGCAAGTACGCGATGATGTTGCTGCCAGCCCGTTTGCACTCGAGCGCAAGCTCGGCCATCAGCAGCACGGAGCCGCCGGTATCCTTGTCGCGGATCTCTGGCGTGATGAGGATCCCGTGACTTTCTTCACCGCCAATGACGAAATCGTCGACAGAGCCTTCGACGTCCTCGTAGCTGCCGGTTTCCTCAAGTTGGTGCAGCACCTCCGCGATGTACTTGAAGCCGACGAGAAGGTTGTCGACGAGCTGCGTCTTGAAATGGCGAGCGATGCGCGACACCATGTTGGTCGTGACCAGCGTCTTGACGACGATCGGCCGCCGCGGCATCGTGCCGTTCTCGGTCAGCTTCGCAAGCTTAAAATGCGTGAGCAGGGCCGCGATCTGGTTTCCGTTGAGAAACTTGAAATTCCCCAAAGCGTCGGGCGCCATCGCGCCGAGACGATCGGCGTCCGGATCGGTGGCAACGACGAGATCTGCCTTCAGACTTTTGCCGAGCGCCTCGCCGCGATCCATCGATGCGGGAAATTCGGGATTCGGCGTCTGCGTCACATTTGGAAACTGCCCGTTCGGCTCCATCTGCTCCTCGACGGGCCGAACGCGAAAGCCCTGAGCTGTCAGCACCTCCAGCGCGGTCATACCGCCGACGCCATGCAACGGCGTGAACACGACCTGCATCTCATCGAAACGCGGCGGCTTCACCAGGCTCTGCTTGCGGCACAGCTCGATGTAGGCCTTGTGCGGCGCGTCATCAAGGAAGTGCACCTTGCCGCTAGGGACCGCGTCCGACAGAGCGAGCGCCTTGATCGCGGTCACTTGCTCGACGAGGTCGCCCATGATCTGATCGTCAGGCGGAATCGACTGGCCGCCGCGCTCATCATAGAACTTGCCGCCATTGTCGTCGGGCGGGTTGTGCGACGCCGAGACGTTCAGGCCCCCCTGCGCATGCAGATGGCGGATGGTGAACGACAACTCCGGGGTTGCCAGGTAACGCGTGCTGTGGTTGTCCAGAATGGTTGCGTGAATGCCGTTCGCCGCATAGACGCAGGCGGCGTACTGGGCGAAGCGCCTGGACGACAGGTGCAGGACCGGATTGGGCAGCTTGGGATTGTAGTTTTTCCGCTGATCTTCGAACTGACGCACATCGTAGGCAAGCACGACCGAGATGCGCGGCGTGCTGGGAAACCGTTCCTTGAGATATTCGCAATGTCCCTGCACGGAGGCGCCGAGCGTCCACAGGTTCATGCGATTGGGTCCGATGCCGACGGGACCGCGGCGCCCGCCGGTGCCGAACGGAATAATTTGATAGAAGCGATCGAGCAGGCCGCCCCATTTCTTCTCGTCGATCAGCCATTCGAGTTGCGGCCGATACGGGGCGAACTCCGGCGCTGTCAGCCAGCGTTCGAGGTTCTTCGCGGCTTGCTGTTTATAACTCGCATCCGCGTCGATCGTCTCGAAACCGGCAATTGCAGCCTCCAAGCGGTCCATGTGCGGTCGTCCTCGTGGTGCGGTCGTGGATTCTTTCTGGTATCTTAGCGATAATGAGTATTTTCCGATTGCGCCTGCAAGATTGCGAGAACGAATGCCCGATCACATTGGATTCGCCGACGCGATCTAGCAAACGGCGCACAGAATCCGGAGCCGAAGGTCCAAGATGCGCTAGGTGACAAAAAAATCGGGAACTGATAAACTTAATAAGACGACCAAGGAGAAAAATCTTGACACATGGCACATTCATTCTTCATTATGGAAGGATGAGTCTGCGGCTAGGACAAGAAGCCCTATCGTCCTAATTCACGATTCATAGTGCTGCATTATCCAATCGCAACCAGGAACGTCATCCATGCAATCTCTTGCTGCCGGCAAAGTTCGCTCGTTGATTCTCTCCGCACTGATGGGGCTGTTCATCTTCGGAATGGTCGGTGGCATGTCGCTTGTCGTGGGGCCAAACCCTGCGTTCGCCCAGCAGGAAGGCGAGAATCCGGCGCCGCCGGAAGGGGATGCTCCCAAGGAAAAAGTTAATCCGGTCGTGCACTTCTTCAAGTCGATCGGCATCGTGTTCGGTCTGATCTTCGCCGCCATCTCCATCGGCATGGTGGCGCTGATCATCATCCTGTTGCTCGATCTGCGTCTGGGCGAATCGGTGCCGCCGGCGTTTGTCGAGGAATTCACGGAGATGGTCAACAAGCGCCAGTTCAAGCAGGCGTACGAGCTGTGCCGCAATGAGAGCACGTTCATTGCCCGCGTCTTGACAGCAGGCATGGGCCGCTTGCAGTACGGCATCGAGGACGCCCGTGAAGCGATGATCACCATGGTCGATGCGGTGCGTGCGGGCAAGGATTCGTGGATCAGCTATCTCGGCATCATCGGCACGCTGGGTCCATTGCTCGGTCTGGTCGGCACGGTGTCGGGTATGATCGGTGCGTTCCGCAAGCTTGGCGAAAGCGACAAGGCCCCCGAAGCCAGCGCGCTTGCCAGCGAAATCTCGCACGCCCTCGTCGTCACGCTCGTCGGTGTTGCCATCGCCTGCCCGGCCATCTTCTTCTTCACGTTCTTCAAGAACCGCTTGACGAATATCTCCGTGCAGACTTCGAACCTGGCCGACGACCTGTTGACGCAGATGTACCATAACTCGAAGAAGACCGGCGGCGCCGGCGCGACCATGGCCGCCACCGAACGTTCTGCTGAAATTACCTCCAAACGCTAAAACCCCTTTGAGGATTCTCCCGTGGCTGCGGCTGTCGATGGTGAAGGGCTGGATGTCAATCTCACGCCGCTCCTGGACCTTGTGCTCCAGTTGATCATGTTCTTCATGATTACCGTCAATTTCGTGCGCGTCGACCAGTTCGACGATACCATCAAACTGCCGACCGCGCACACCGCTATCCCGCTCGATAACTCTGCCGAGGACTGGATCTTCCTCAACATGAACGCGAACGGCCAACTTGTCGGCAACCTGAGCACGTTCGTCCTTGACACGCCGCAGAAGCTCAAGGTCCACCTGATGCGCGAGAAGGAAGGCCTGGAACGTGCTGCCAAGAACCGCGGCAAGACGGGGGAGATCAAGATCATCGTCATCCTGCGGGCCGACAAGAATTGCAGTTACAGCGATGTCTGGACCTGCCTGAATTCCTGCCAACTCGCCGGGTTCAAGTATTGGCAACTGCGCGTGATGACCGGGTAACTGGGATTTTCTCCCCTCTCCCTCTGGGAGAGGGGCCGGAGGTGAGGGCTGAGGCGAGAGGTAACTGATACCTCCGCCCCACCCCAAGCCCTCTCCCAGGGAGGGAGAGGGGAGTAGTTTCAATCCATATCGAGGCCTCCATGGGTCGTAAGCATAAACCGCCACCAGGCGCCGCGGGCGTCCAGCTCAGCTTGATCATCACGCCGATGCTGGACATGTCGTTCCAGATCCTGGCGTTCTTCATCATGACATATCATCCGTCCGCGCTCGAAGGGCACATCCCGGGCAGCCTCGTGCCGCCGGACAATTTCGCCAAGAAGAGCAAGGACAAGAGCGAGCCGTTGCCTGCCGAGGCGCCGATTTCGATTTCGGAAGAAGACTTACTCCCCGAGTTGCAGGAAGCGATCACGATCAAGGTGAAGTCGATCAGCAAGGGAGACGACAAAGGCAAGCCGGAGCAGATCTTTCTCAAGACGAGCCTGGAAACCGACCCCCGCCTCATCGCCGACATCGGCCAGGTCGGCTACGAGAAGGGGCTCAATATCCTGTCCGGTGAGTTGAAGGGCATGAAAGGCGCGAACAAGGCCAATCTCAAGATCGCCGCCGACGGCGACCTGCGTCAGCAGTATGTGATGGAGATCTACGACACCGGGAAGAAAGCCGGCTTCGACAAGATCCATTTCGTGCCGCCGCCGGTGCTCAATTCGAAGCTGAACGTAAGACCGTGAGGTGGTCGGCGAGCCGTGCCGCGTAAGCGGCCGGGTGACACCGCTACCGGTTCGAGGGCACGCCATGGCTCCCAAGCACAAAGCCGCGCAAGGCCCTGCTGGCGTGCAGTTCAGCCTCATCATCACGCCGATGCTGGACATGTCGTTCCAGATTTTGGCGTTCTTCATCATGACGTATCACCCGTCCGCGCTGGAGGCGCATATTCCGGGTAGCCTGGTGCCGGACAACCCGGCGGTTCATAGCAAGGAAAAACGCGATCCTCTTCCCGCCGACGCGCCGGAGCCGATTCTGGATCTGCCCGAATTGCAAGACGCGATCACGATCCAGGTGAAGGCGATCAACAAGGGGAATGACAAGGGTAATCCGGAACAGATCTTTCTCAAGACGAACCTGGACATCGACCGTCATTTGATCGCCGACGTTGGCCAGGTTGGATTCGAGAAGAGCCTGAGCATCCTTTCGGCCGAGTTGAAAGGAATGAAAGGCGCGAACAAGGCCAATATCAAGATCGCCGCCGACGGCGACCTGCGTCAGCAATATGTGATGGACATCTACGACACTGCCAAGAGGGCCGGCTTCGACAAGATCCATTTCGTTCCGCCATCGGCACTCAATACGAAGTTGAACGTGAGACCGTGAGTGCGGTCAGAAATATGCAAGCTCACTCCCTCACGGTCCCACGTGTCAGTGGCTCGATTCATTTCGTGTTTCCGTGCTTGTCTTCGTAAATCTGCTCGATGTAAGCGTTCACGGCCGCCAAGGTTCGGCACTTTCTACTGCATTCGCGCTCGTATGACAAAATGACCAATGAAAATGCAGGTTGAAGGGCAATAATAGATGGAAAGAGGACCATGAACATGGCGGTTCATCGACTGGACTCGGTCATTCGGACAATTCGCAGGAGCACGCATCACGATGCAGACGCATTGAGCGACGGCCATCTCCTGGATCAATTCATCGAGCATCGAAACGAAATCGCTTTCGCAACGCTGGTGCGGCGCCACGGCCCGATGGTCTGGGGCGTGTGCCGGCGAATTGTCGCGCATCATCAAGATGCAGAAGATGCGTTCCAGGCCGCGTTTCTGGTGCTGGCACGCAGCGCTGCCTCAGTCCGGCCGCGCGACCTGGTGGCGAACTGGCTCTTTGGCGTAGCCCAGCGCACCGCGCTGAAGGCGCGGGCCACGGCGGCAAAACGCCAGGCACGCGAAAGACTCGTCGTCGCCTTGCCGGATGCAGCCATCGAAGCGGGCGCCGACGATGGCCTGCGGCAGTTGATCGACGGCGAGTTGGCGAGGCTGCCAGACATTTACCGCGAGGCAATCGTCTTGTGCGACCTCGAAGGCTGGACTGGCAACGACGCCGCACGCCATCTCAAGATCCCCGAAGGCACGCTGGCGACCCGATTGCGAACCGCCAGGAAGATGCTTGCTCAGCGCTTGACCAGACAGGGCGTGGCGCTGACCGGCGCCGCGGCTGCGGTCCTTTTCGCCCAGAAAGCCCCCGCGGCGCCGCTCGTGTCCAAAACCGTCGAAGGCGCGTCCTCGATGATCGCTGGAAAGCTCACTGGTATCTCGGCCAATGTTCTCGCTTACGTCGAAGGAGTGATGAAAAGCATGGCAATCACGAAGCTGAAGCAAACCCTGGCCACGATGCTGCTCCTCGGCGCCATGTTCGCCGGCGGCGGTTTGATTTCATGTTATGCCGTGGCCGGCCAGCAAGCGGGTCAGGAGAGCAACGTGCGCCAACCACCGCCAACGGCGGCTTCACAGGCCAAAAATCAAGGCGTGCCTCGAATCCATGAAAAGGGGGAATTCCCGAAGGTGACCTACCCTGTCGCGGAGCTGGTGATTCCGATTCCCGGCGTCGATCCCAAGGACGAGAATGCCAGGCGAACCAAGGAAGACTGGCTGATTCGAAAGATCACGCAGACGGTAGCCCCAAATTCCTGGCAACAAAATGGCGGCAAGGGCACGATCCAGTACTTCCCGATGGGCCATGCGTTGGTCATCGACAATTCGCTGCCCGTGCAGGATCAGGTGCGGAATCTCTTGCAAACGATGAGGCGGTTTCAAGATGTCCAGGTTGCTTGCGAGATGCAGATTGTCTCGATCCCTGAAGAGCGCTTCGACACGCTGAAAGGCCTGCTGCCGCAATTGAAAATGGACCGGCACGCAATCCTGAACGCCGCGGAGACTTTCGCGCTGCTCCGCAAGGCCGAAGAAGACAAGCGCACGGTCCTGACGCGAGCACCGAAGTCGACGCTCTTTCTCGGCCAGTCGGCGGTTTTTGGTTTGAATTCAAGTAAGGAGCAAAAGTCGACGTTTGAGTTGAACGCGCTAGTAGCCGCGAATCTACATCACGTGCATCTGAGCGTGAAGGCGACCATCGACAAGATAACATTCAACGCCACGGACCGCATCGAGGACGGCATGACGCTGGTGCAGGTCAAGTATGCGAAAGACGGTTGTCGGATGCTATTGGTAACGCCGCGTGTGATCATCTGCTCGGAGGTAAGTGAATTGTCTCCGCCACCGAAGAAGCGGGCCAGCGACTGAAATTCAACGACGCATGCGCCGCATTTCGCCGTCGCGCATGGTGCGGCGACGGAGTTGTGCGGTCGATTCGAAGAGGCGGTCGTAGAAATCGCGGTGGCCCTCGGTGAAGGTCTTGCCGCGCCGTTGCATGACGCGGGTGGCGGTGGCAAAGGTTTTGCGGAGGTCCCACATCTCGCGCAGCTCGCCGTTCTGCACCTGGCAGAACGACGGTACCACCGCAGGCAACAGCGAACCGGACGGCAGCACGTTGGCGAAGGCGCCAATCGATGAGCCGGTGTTGAGCAGCGCCGACAGCCCGGTCTTGGTGTGATCGCCGATGTAGGAGCCGATTTTGTTTTTGCCGGTGGCGACGCGCTGGCCGTTGACTTGGACGCGGATCATGTCATAGTCATTGCGCAGGTCGCTGGTCTGCGTCGCCGCGGCCAGGTTCACCCATTCGCCGAGATACGAATGGCCGAGAAAGCCTTCGTGATATTTGTTCGAGAAGCCCTGGACGATGCTCGCCTCGATCTCGCCGCCGATTCGGCAACACGGTCCGATGCTGCTGCCGGCCCGCAGCTTCGCGCCGACGATCCAGCTGTTGCGTCCCACGTAACACGGTCCTTCGAGGCGACTGAACGCGTGCACCTGGGCGCCGCGATCGATCAGCACCGGGCCGCCGCGCGTGTCCACGAACACGTATGGCTCGATGCTTGCGTCTTCGGCAACGATCAGGTCTGCCGCCGGCCCGACGACTGCGACCTGTGGCAACGACCGCACGCCATGCTCGGCACGGAACCAGCGCGCATCCTGGTCG
>DASRSQ010000729.1:0-8381 GCA_035656475.1 Gemmataceae bacterium
ATTCGTCCGGTCATCGTCTGGATTCACGGCGGCGCCCTCATCACGGGCAGCCGCAACGGCCCGAACGCCGAGCAACGGCGGCGCTATCTCGACGCCGGCTTCGTCATCGTCTCCATCGACTATCGACTCGCGCCGGAGACCAAGCTCGTCGGCATCATTGAAGATGTGAAGGACGCGTTCAAGTGGGTGCGGGCCGAGGGGCCGCGTCAGTTCAAGATCGATCCGAAGCGCGTCGCGGTCGTCGGGCATTCCGCGGGCGGCTATCTGACGCTGATGAGCGGGTTCGCCGTCGAGCCCCGGCCGCAGGCGCTCGTGCCGTTCTACGGCTACGGCGATCTCACGGCTGACTGGTACGCCAAGCCCGATCCGTTCTATCGCAAGACGCAGCCACTCGTCTCCAAGGAGGACGCGTACAAGTTGGTCGGCAACAAGGAGACGACCGACGGGACCAACCGCGGCAAGTTCTATCTCTACACGCGCCAGACCGGGCTATGGCCCAAGCTGGTCGTCGGGCATGATCCCGAGAAGGAGCCGCGGGCGTTCGATCGATTCTGTCCGATCCGCAACGTGACGAAGGATTATCCGCCGTCATTGTTGTTGCACGGCGACGCCGACACCGATGTGCCGTACTCCGAATCGGTGAACATGTCGGCCGAGCTGAAGAAGCATGGCGTCGCTCATGAGCTCATTACGATCAAGGGCGGGCCGCACGGCTTCGACGGGAAGATGAGTGATCCCAAGGTCGCCGCGTCGTTTGACGAGGTGATTCGGTTTTTGAAAATGCACACCGCGAAGTGATCTGTCCGCAATCGCCCGTGGTGCAGGCTGAGGCATCTCGCACTCGATATGGCTTCACGCGATAATGTGTCGCGCATCGTAATTGAAGTTGTGGAAAGTCGATCCCTATTCTTTCAGCAGTGCTACCAAGTCGGCAACGACGAACGGCTTCACGCCGGCGCGCCGATGCCGATCGACCGTCAAGAAAAGCGCGAATGCCGCGCCGGCGAAACCGTCGTGGACCAGATGCGGTTGCGACGTGAAGTAAGGCGTCAAATCCAGATTCGCGAGATCAACCTGGAACGCGGTTGCGAATCGAGCAAAGAAACGCTGGGCGCTCTCGAGATCCATCTGCAAATCGAGATAAAGACTCGTCTCGGGCGTGATATCTCGGAGCGGCATCTGCGTCACGTCATGTACGAAACGCCGGACGCGTCTAAGAATCGGGCGATTCATGGTCTACTCGCGCGTCACGAATTCATCGAGATTGAGTAACACTCGCGCAACCATTGTCCATGGTCCCGCCTTGGCTTCGCGCTGCTGATGCAAATAGGTCAGCAGACGCTCTTCTTCCAGCTTGCTCGGCGTCCGGCTGTAGCACAGCTTGAATGCATAGGTCAATTTACCGACATCGTCCGCAGGCCCTTCCTTTTGAATGCGCTCGCCGAGGCCTTTCGCGATCTCGACGAAGACCGGATCGTTGGCAAGGTGCAGCGCCTGTAGCGGCGTATTCGAGCGGTTGCGGCGCGTGCAGGCCACCTGGGCGTCGGGAGCGTCAAACGTCGTCAGGAGCGGATGCTGGCTTTGTCGCCAGATGAACGTGTACATGCCACGGCGATAGCGGTCGGGGCCGGTGCTCTCGGGCCAGGGATGTTTGTTCTGCGTGAACGCGAAGATCTCCGGCGGTTGCGGCGGATAAACGCCCGGCCCGCCGATCTTGCGCGTTAACAGGCCGCTCGCGCTGAGCGCCGTATCGCGAATGATCTCAGCATCGAGCCGCAGCCGGCTTTGCCGGGCGAGAAGCTTGTTGAGCGGATCCTTCGTGCGCAGATCGGGCCGCAGGTTCGACGACTGGCGATAGGTCGCGCTCATGACGATCAGCTTGTGCATGCGCTTCGTCGCCCAATCGCGCGAGAATTCTACGGCCAACCAATCGAGTAACTCCGGATGCGTCGGCAGCGACCCCTGGATGCCGAAGTCGTTCTCGGTTTCGACGATCCCCTTACCGAAATAATGCTGCCAGATGCGATTCATGACCACGCGCGACGTCAGCGGATTCTCCGGCGTCACCAGCCAGCGCGCGAAATCGAGCCGGCTGGCGGAACGCCCCTTGATGGTGAGCGGGTTGAGGATGGCGAAGACATCGGGCTGGACCTCGTCGCCGAGATCGAGGAAGTCGCCGCGTTTCTGGATCTTGGTGACGCGCGGCGACTTCGCCTCGCGCAGGATGAGCGTCGAATCGATCTGCGCCTCGAGCGCCTTGATTTCTTTCTGCAACTGCGTGACCCGCGCGGAGGGCGGCGGCGCCTTTAGCAGCGCCTGCCGGGCCTGTTCCATTTCCTTCGCGGTCCGCCTGACCGGATCGATCAGGACGACCTTCTGTGCTTCGAGCGGCAACGCGAGAAATCGCTCCGATGCGAAGGTGACGGCGATGCGGAATCGGCCGAGCGAGTAGCCGGCGTGTTTTTTGTTGTGCCGCAGCGTGAAGACGAACGCCTGCCCCTCGCGAACCGGATGCGGCTTGTCGAGATGAAGGATCGCGTGGTGATCGCGGCCGATGCCGCCGGAAATGCCCCAGCCCTTGGTAACATCGTTCTTGACGACGTCATTGACGGGATAGTCCCCCTGCGAATGATCAGCGACGGCCTTGCGGAATTTGTGCGGCACGCCGTCGGTTTCGAAGACGAAGCCGCTGAGGACGAAGTTGCCGCCGCCCGAGCGTCCCGGTCCGGTCTTCGGCAAGCTCGCATGCGTCAGCGCCTCGAGCCGAATCGCGGTGATCGTGCCAGTTTCGGGAGCAACGCCATGGACGGTGTAGGTTTCGAAGTCGCCGGCCTTGCCGCTGGCGAGAACGGAGCGGTCGTCGAGCACGTCGAGCTTGGTCCCCTGATCGGCCATCACGGTCTTGGGATAGATGACGCGCCAGCCGCCGTTGATTTCCTTCTCGAGATCCGCGAGCAGCTTGTCGACGTCGGCGGACTTCACCGTCTTCGGTGTCGCTTGCTTCTTCGCCTTCGCCAGCGCGTCGTTCAGATCCTTCAGCTTCTTCTCTTGCACCGGCGTCGGCATCGACAGCTTCGGCTCCTCCATCGAGTTGAAGAAAGCGTAGAGCTGGTAATATTCCCTATGGCTGATTGGATCGTACTTGTGCGTGTGGCACTGGGCGCAGCCGACGGTCAGGCCGAGCCAGGTGGCACCGGTAGTGTTGGTGCGATCGACGGTGCGCTCGACGCGGAACTGCTCCGGACTGGTGCCGCCTTCTTCATTGAACGAGGTGTTGCGGTGAAAGCCCGTGGCGATCTGCTGGTCGCGCGTCGCATTCGGGAGCATGTCGCCGGCGAGCTGTTCGATCGTGAACTGATCGAACGGCATATCCTTGTTGAAGGCCTTGATGACCCAGTCGCGCCACATCCAGATTGAGCGCTTGCCATCGATGGTGTAGCCATTGGAATCGGCATAGCGGGCGAGATCGAGCCAGTGGCGAGCCTGGCGTTCGCCATAGTGCGGTGATGCCAGCAGGCGATCGACGACCTTCTCGTAGGCGTCTGCGCTCTTGTCGTTGAGGAAATCATCAACCTCCGCCGGCGTCGGCAACAGCCCCGTCAGATCGATTGACAGCCTGCGTACTAGCGTGGCGCGATCGGCCTCCGGCGACGGTTGCAACCCTTCCTTCTCGAGCCGAACGAGAACGAACGCGTCGATCGGATTGCGCACCCACTTCGCGTTTTTCACGCTCGGCAACGTCGCCGCCTTCGGTTTGACAAACGCCCAGTGCGGCGTGTACTTGGCCCCTTGCGCGATCCACTTCTTGAGCAGCTCAACCTGCGCCGGCTTCAGACGCTCCCCCGCGTCCTTCGGCGGCATACGCTCGGCGTCCTCGGCAAGGATGCGCTCAATCACATGGCTCGCATCGATCTTGCCCGGCACAATCGCCTTCTTCTTGAGAGCGGCTTCGTGCGAATCGAGGCGGACGCCGCCTTTCTGCAACGCGGGACCGTGACATTTGAAGCATTGATTGGAGAGGATGGGCCGAATGTCGCGCTGGAAGTCGACATCCTGGGCACGCACGGGAGCGATGCCGCACGCAAGGAATGCCGATGCGAGCAGGAGACGGTTGCGCATTGGAAATCCCGATGAATCAGGCGAGGCGGGAAGCGGCGGGAGCAATGCAGCTATCTTCGCGCACCCGCGCCATGATGTCAAGTGGCCGGGCCGAGCCGATCCGGTCCTCACTTCTGAATATTATCGAGCCATTTAAAATCGATCGGGAGGTACGGCCGCCGTGGCCGCGGAAACATGAACGGATTGGGCCCTGGTTGATTTGGCCCCACCGGCGGCATGCAACAACAGCAGGCGAGAATGGCGGCAAACTGGAACTTGCGACGTGGTTCGGGCGAGCGCCCCTAAACCAGAGTAAGGGGCGCTCGCTTCGCTCTTACTTTTCGCTGCAGCAGCTCGCAGGTGCTGCCATGGACGCGATGCCGACGCAGCAGTCGCTGATCGGGCAGCAGTCAGCGCCGACCGAGCAGCAGTCGCTCGTCTTCTTCGCCAGCGACGCGCTGAAGCAGCATTCGCGCACCGGCTCGCAGCAATCCGAGCCCGTGTCGCAGCAGCTGCCGGTGTCCACCAGGCAGCATTCCTCTTGCGGGCCGCAGCAGCTGGAGCCCGGCACGCAGCAACCGAAATTGGTATAGGCTGCATCGCCGGCGACCCACAAGGAACCGGCCATCACGACGGCCGCACACAGTTTCATGAACATGGATTATCTCCGTGAAATTGCATTCTCTTCAAATATCAACTCTTCTTGATGATTGCGCAGAAGGATCGCGCAGCACTGCTGTGCTATCGATCAACACAACCAGAGACAATTCAGTAGATGAAGCGCAGGAGATGGATCGTGCAGAGATGCGGGAATATCGACAAGCGCCATCGGCGCAGCCGGCAGTATGACGGTCGCCGGCGCGAGCCATGCAATGGCGGGCGCCGGCGCTTTCGCGTGTGATTCGGAAGAGACCGCGGGCTGCGGCTCGCCGCAACAACAGCTTCGGGTGGGCGCTGGCGCGTCCTGGTCCTGGACAGGCGCCGGTTTCGCCGGCGCGACGTCGCAACACGATCTCGGCGCAGGTGTGGCTTCCTCAACTTGCGCCGCCAACAGCGTACAACACCAGCCCACTGGCGTCACCAGCAGGATGGCGCATACATGGACCAGAATTCGCCGCAGCCATTTCATACCTGCATTATTCGCACGCGGCCGGGGTCCCGTCAAGCGATCATTTGAAGAACGAGAACATAGATTTCTTTTGCGTCGGCGGCGTAGGCTGTCGGCTCGGCGCCGACGACATCAGCATCACCGCTCCCGGAGACGTTCCCGTCGTGAATTGTCCCGTCAGCGTGGTGTACGGGCTGGGCATCGTCGGAAGACCGCTGAGGAAGTTCGCGGTCGGCACGGTGGTCCGGTTGGAGAAGGCCACGAAGCTGGGCTTGCCCATCAGCTGCGAGAAAAACCCCGTGGTGTTCGTCGTGGTGCCGGACCCGCCGGACATTGCAGAGCTCATGGTTGTGGAGAACTGCGCCGACGCGGGACGCGCCAGCACCAGGAGGGCGATAATACCAAAAAATGTGGCCCAGATGCGCACGATCCACCTCCCGTGTTTTTTGAACGGTTTTTGAGAATCCGCCTATTCAACCCCATGAGAAGGTCGGACAATAACGTCGGAGGGAAATCTGTCAAGACCCTTATGTGAAGAATAGCCCGATGCGATTTCTTGTTTTTTAATGGCAAGGCGATTTCACGCCGAGTATACTCCAAACCAATTCACACCACTTTCAATGAAATCACCCAGCGGGAAACGTGCCGTGAAGAAGATCGCAGTCCTGCCCACCCTGTTGACGCTCGGCAACGGCATTTGCGGTTTTGTTGCCATCACCTTCATCAGCAAGATCTCCGCTGACGGCACCGGTCCCAATGACCCGATCAACTTCGGCTGGGCCGGCTGGTTCATCCTTTTCGCCATGATCTTCGACATGCTCGACGGTTATGTCGCCAGGCTTTCGAAGTCGGCGAGCGATTTCGGCGGCGAACTCGACAGCCTGTGCGACGTCGTCAGCTTCGGCGTCACCCCCGCGTTCCTGCTGATCAAGCTCGGGCCGACCCGCGACGACAGTGAGCTGATGCACATGCTGCTCGCCGGCATCGCGGCCCTCTACTTCTCGTGCACCGCGCTACGGCTCGCCCGCTTCAACGTCGCCAACGATACCGACGCATCGAGCCACAAGAAGTTTCAAGGCCTGCCGTCCCCCGGCGCCGCGGGGTGCATTGCTGCCCTGGCGATCCTGCGCGGCGAGTTCGCCGGCGCGCTTAACAGCCGAATCATCCACGGCATTGATCTTGAAGCGGCCCAGGTGTTGATCACGCGCATCGTCGAGATCGCCTCGCCAATCTGCGCGCTCGTCGTTGCCCTGCTGATGGTTTCGAATGTCGCGTATCCGCACGTCACGGGCAAGATCTTCAGCGGCCGCAAAACGGTCTGGCACCTCGTCCAGGTCTTCCTCGCCGCGTTCATCCTGATCATGTTCCGCTCCCTCGCCCCTCTGCTGATTTTCTGGATCTACGCCTTCGTCTTCCCGCTGCGGGCGCTCGTGGTGCGCAACCTGCGCGAGGCGGAGCCACATGCCCCGCCAGTCGACGAACATTTACCGCACAAGCTGTGATGCAGAGCGCCCACCGGCGTATTGCCGATATCCCTCATCGCTCCTCTTGAGCAAGACCCGCGCTCCAAGTTTGCTTCACGAAGAAGAAGATGCTCCAGCGAACCTTCGTCTTTCCAGCGTGTGTCTCACTTCGGTACAATACTCTCTCAAGGCACTCCTTGCGAACCGAGTAAATGACCAAGAAACTTTATCTCGAAACCGTCGGCTGTCAGATGAACGTGCTCGACAGCGAGCTCGTCGTCGGGACGCTGCGCCGCCAGGGCTACGCCCTCACCGAAAGCACCGATGACGCCGACGTCATCTTCTTCAACACCTGCAGCGTCCGCCAGCACGCCGAGGACAAGATCTACAGTGCCCTCGGCCGGCTGCGGCATCACAAGAACACGCGCCCCGACACCATCATCGGCGTCCTCGGCTGCATGGCCCAGAAGGACCAGGACATCATCAAACGCCGGGCGCCGCATGTCGATATCATCTGCGGCACCGGGCAACTCGCGCAGTTGCCGAGCTTGATCCAGAGCGTGCGTGACACTGGCACGCTGCAAATCGCGCTCAGTCTCGATCGCACCGAGTCGCGGCATGAGGTCGAACGCAGCTTCGAAAGCTACGACCCGATGCGCGACCCGTCGATGCGGCCCAATCACTTCCAGGCCTTCGTCCGCATCATGATCGGCTGCGACAAGTTCTGCACTTACTGCATCGTCCCGAGCGTGCGCGGCCCCGAACAGAGCCGGCCGGCCGAGCAGATCGCTGCCGAGGTGCGCCAGCTCGCCGGGGAAGGCGTCAAGGAGATCACGCTGCTCGGGCAGACGGTCAATAGCTACCATCACGCTGGCTCGCAACTGGGTGACTTGCTCGCACGCATTCACGACACGCCCGGCATCGAACGCATCAAGTTCATCACGAACTATCCCAAGGACATGACCGACGATTTGCTGCACGCGATGCGTGACTTGCCGAAGGTCTGTCCGTACCTGCATGTGCCGGCCCAGTCGGGATGCAACGACATCCTCAAGCGTATGAAGCGCAACTACACGGTCGAGTTCTATCGCGAGATGCTGATTCGTTGCCGGGAGATCGTGCCGGACGTGGCGATTTCGAGCGACTTCATTGTCGGCTTTTGCGGCGAGACGGAGGAATCGTTCGAGAAGACATGCGACCTGGTGCGCGAGTCGCGTTTCAAGAACAGCTTCATTTTCAAGTACAGCCCGCGGCCGGGCACGCGGGGCCACGAACTGTACGCGGACGATGTGCCGGAGGAGACGAAGAAGCGGCGTAACAACGACCTGCTCGCGATCCAGAATGCTGCGAGCCTGGCGGACCATCGCCGCTATATCGGCCAGCGCGTCGAAGTGCTGGTCGAGGGCCCGAGCAAAAACGCCTGGAAGCAGACGGCAGGCCCTGTGCAATTGACCGGCCGCACGCGCACCGACCACATCGTTGTCTTCGACGGCAACCCGCGCCTCGCCGGCCAAACGATGCAGATCGACATCGCCGACGCAACCTCCTTCACGCTCTACGGCAACGTCGTGACGGGCGAGCAAGTCGGCGTCGCCCATGAGGAATGCTGCGAAGTGCCGGCGGCGCCGAATCCAGCGCGGATTATGTTGCCGGTGGTTCAGTGAGCGGACGCCGACCGATCTCGGAGTGCACGATGCGTGCCAGCGGGCCAT
>DASRSQ010000730.1:0-18609 GCA_035656475.1 Gemmataceae bacterium
GACGCGCTCTCCGCGCTGCGCCGCGCAGCGGAGGATGTCGATGCAACGGTGCGCGAGGCTGCTCGCTGGGCCCTTGCACAAATCGAACAACGGCTCGGCGTCAATGTGCCAGCGGCAGGCGAATCGTGAATGTCGTTCCCTTGCCAAGCTCGCTGGTCGCCCGGACCGTCCCTTGCATCGCCTGCACCAGATGCTTGACGATCGACAGGCCCAGGCCAGTGCCTCCCATCTCGCGCGAGCGTGCCTTGTCGACGCGGTAGAACCGCTCGAAGATGCGCGGCAGGTCCGCTGCCGGGATGCCGATGCCGGTGTCTTCGACTTCGATGCAGCACGTCGCGTCCTCCACCCACCAGCGCAGACGCGTCGTGCCACCCTCGGGCGTGTATTTCACCGCGTTGCCGACGAGATTGTCGAGGATCTCCGCCATCGCTTCCTCGTCGGCAATGACCGTGGCCTCACCGCCGATAGCCCGCGGCTCCAGCAAGAGCGTCTGCTTCTTCGCCTGCAGCCGAGCATGATGACGCTCCGCACACGCCTCGGCCAGTTCGGCAATCGCGAGCGGCTGCATGGTCCACTGCTGATCCCCCGACTCGATGCGGGCCAGGCTTAGCAGGTCGAGAATCAACATGTGCAATCGCTGCGTCTGCTCATGAATCTGCTGCAGGAAACGGCCGCGGTTTTCGAGATCGTCGATGCCGCCCCCTTCCATCAACGTCTCGATACAGGCCGTGATGACGGAGAGCGGCGTCTTGAGTTCGTGCGACACATTGGCGACGAAATCCTGCCGCAGCCGTTCGAGACGGCGCAGCTCGGTCGTGTCGTGAAAGACGAGAACGGCCCCATGCGCGGGATGGCCGGGAAGCTGGGCGACATGCAGCGTCAGCGATTTGCCGATCGGCTCGGCGAATTCGAGCTTGCGGGCCTCGTCGCTATTGCGGTGAATGGTCGCCTGCACCACGTCCTGCACCGCGCGCTGGCGAACAATTTCCCACAACTTGCGGCCGGCCGCCGCTCGGGCGTTGAATTCGAGCATCTGCCCCGCGCGATCGTTGGCGAACAGAATATTCTGATCGGCGTCGATCGCGATGACGCCCTCGACCATGCCGCTCAGCACGGCCCGCAGCTGCTGGCGATCTTCGTCGAGCTGAGCGAACTGCGTCGCCAGCTCGTTGCTCATGTGGTTGAAGGCGGTTCCGAGCTGGCCCACCTCGTCGCTGCGATCAAGATAAACCTTGTGCCCATAGGCGCCGTCCGCGATCCGCTCGGCACTGATGGTCAGTTCTTGCAGCGGCCCGACCAGCCGGCGCGACAGGGCCCAGGCGACCATCAGTGCCAGGATCGCCATGGCGCCGGCGCTCAGCCAGACAAGGTGCTGCAGCGTCGCCGCCTTCGCTTGTATGTCCGTGACCGGGAGCGACACGCGCACGAATTCAATCTGGGGTAGATCGGCACGCATCGCAACGTACATCACGTTCTTCTGCAAGGAAACGCTGTGACGAGTGGAGACGCCGAACGTGGCCGAGCGGGCGGCCTCGATGTCCGGATACGGACCGGCCTCGTCGCGATCGGTGATGCTGTCGTCCGATTCCACCAGCACCCGTCCGTCCTTGCCGATCAGCGTAATGTGGGCGCCCGCCTTTTGACGTAGCGCCTGAATTCGGCTCTGCAATTCATCGACCGTGCGACCGCGAGCAATCTCCTGGAGCAGCGCCGCCTTCGACCGCAAGCGTTCCTCGACCTGCCGCAGCGATTGCTGCTCGACCCAGGCGCCGACAATG
The DNA here is from genome assembly GCA_035656475.1 of Gemmataceae bacterium. GTDB lineage: Bacteria > Planctomycetota > Planctomycetia > Gemmatales > Gemmataceae > SIAQ01. The sequence continues at coordinate 1,779 of DASRSQ010000730.1, forward strand.
ACGCCCAGCGCGCCGAGCGAGAACACGACGAGCGAACCGAATGCGAGGAACATTTGCCAAAACATCGAGAGGCGCAGCATCGGCGGTCTCCCTCCGCGGGATTTTTGTCCATTGTACCGCCGGCACAGCCGTGAACGGTTTCTTCGCTACATCTTCACACGGAATACTGCTTGGGAGAAATCGGATCGAGAATCAGCGCTGACGCGAGGAGTAGAGGAATTCGTAACGCAGGTTCAGATAGATGAACACCTGAGCGACGACCAGATAGGCAAAAACCGGCGTCACCGCGATACCGCCGAGCAGGCAACCCATCGTGAACGCATACGGTGAATCGGTGAGGAAGCTGGTCAACAAGACCGATGCGACGAGCGGCAAGGCCAAGATCGCCGCGAGGGCGAAGGCGAAGGCCTGATACAGGTAGATGCGGCCGAGATGCCGCCACACAAACGTGAGCCAGTCGCGCAGGCCCGCGATGATCGAATCTTCTTCGATCAGCAACACCGGCGGCAACACCAGTAGCACCAGGCCAAGCAGCAACCAGCAGCCCACCTCGACGATCGCGCGCCCGGCGGTGAGCGCGGCCAGTGCCGTGTCCGGTAACGCAATGTCCTCGGCAAGCCAGCGCAGCGCCAGCATCAGGCCGACGATGGCGCCGCTGCTTAGACCGAGTGCTACGGTCAGCCGAACGATGGCGCCGAGCAGCCCCGAACGGACTTCGCTGAAGCGCGCCCGGCGAAAGCGCGACAGTTCCAGCGCGGTCATCTGCGTCAGAATGCTAGAGCAGGCGCTGAACAGGATGACCGAGACAAAGCCAGCTCCGGCAAATACCAGCCATGTCCCGTCGGGCAGCAGACGCGCAATCGCATCGGCCACCATAAAGGCGATGCCGATGCCCAGTCCCGTGCAACCGGCGGCGATCAGCTTTGTCCCCTGCAGCGAACTATCGCACGCGGTGAGGAGCTCGTCGAGCACGGCGCGGACCGTGGATCGGCGCGGCATCGTGGTTGTCGGCGGCAGCTCCATCGTCGGCGCGTCGCCGTTCTTGGGCAGCAGGTCCGTGAACTCGTCCGCATTGTCTAGCCGTTGCCACGGTTCCTGCGTCGAATGACGGATCCGGCTATCCCACGGAATACGGCCCGACTTGAGATGCCGCCGCAGCACATTGGTGCTGCGAGCGCGCAGCACGCGTCCATCGGGAAGGCGGATGAACCACAGGTCGGCTTTGGCGGGCATGATTTTGGTAACTGCAAAGTGCGCTTGGATACTTAAGGCTACCCGCAATATCGCATGCCTGTCAAGCGGATCGCCACATCGCAGGCTGGCGGCGCCTTGCACCGTCCGCAAAATCGCTACAGGCGATGCAAAGTTCACCTGGCCCAGATCACTCCGGATTGCCGACGCGGATGCCATTGCCGACGTGATCGATGCTGGCGCGCGGATACCAGAGCGCCGGCGGCTCGTATTGCGGACTCAGGTCGTAGCGCTCGTCATAGCACAGGTCGCGCGGCAACATCATGTTTGCTGGATGATCGGTCTCGTTCAGCACGCCCGCCGCAGTGGCAGCGGCCACCGCCAGCTCCGAGCAGATCCACCCCTCCCGGTCCAGCACCGTCCGATTGAAGATTCGCATGATCCCCGGATCACGCGGCCGCAATGGCGAGGCATGCAGGATCGCCCGGCTCAGCGCGTACGGCTTGCCATCCTGGGCCATCGCAAAATCGGTGAGCTGCTTCGACTGTTCCGGCGTGAGCGGCTTGCGCAGCCGCCGAATCAGAATCGTACCGTCGAACCGTTGCATGCGTGTGGCGGCATCGGTGACGAAAACCTTCAGCACGCCGTTGCGCCCTGCTTCGAGCACCGCGGGAGTACCGTCCGGCTTGTGAAAGATGATGGCTGCATGCAACGGCTTGCCGGTGTTGCACAGATTATAGAGCTGGGCGGTAATTTCGTGATGATCGTCAAGGAGCGCCAGATCGCCCGCTTGCGGCTGGTAGGGCCGACCAACAAGGCGCCCCTTCTCGAACTGAAACAGATACGATGAACGATCCGCTTTATCGGGCGGCGTGCCCAGGAGCAACATCAAGGTAACCAGCGGCATCATCTTGTTGTCTCTGGCGAGTCTGGGCGGATATCAAACTCTTCGACCGCCGCCCCTCCAGGGATTGATTCAAATTGCGCAAGACTGGTGGCGTTGCATGCGTAAAGTCCGGTGATTGCGCGTGGGTCAGACTTTCCAGCCTGACAACACGTCCTGCCGGCCTGGAAAGGCTGACCTACGACTTCTTCAACTTGCCCGCGAAATGCTGGCGCAGCTTCGACACCTTCGGACCGACCACCACCTGGCAATACGGCTGCCCAGGATTATTGCGGTAATAGTTCTGGTGATACCCCTCGGCCCGATAGAAGACGTCCAGCGGTTGCACCTGCGTCACGATCGGTCGCCCGAAGACGTCATCCTTGGTGAGCTGTTCGATCAGCTTATCGGCGGTTTGTTTCTGGTCGGCGTTGTGCGTGAATATTGCCGACCGATACTGGGTGCCTTTGTCGTTCCCCTGCCGATTGAGGGTGGTCGGGTCATGGATGACGAAGAAGATTTCGAGGATGTCGCGATAGCTGATGACCTTGGGATCGAAGGCGACCTGGACGACCTCGGCATGGCCAGTCCTGCCAGTGCAGACATCCTCATACGTCGGATTTTTGCCCGGCCCGCCGGAGTAGCCCGATTCGACACGTTCGACGCCATTGACCTGCTGATAGGCGGCCTCGAGGCACCAGAAGCAGCCGCCGCCGAGCGTGGCCAGCTCGATGTTGGCGGGCAGTTCCTTGGGTTGATCGGCCATGGGATGGTTCTCCTTCTGCGGTTCGTTCAGGCTGAAGTAGGCGTATGAGGCGCCGACCAGCACCGTGGCAATCAACAGGCAGCATCCCCACGCTTTCGATTCGGCGACCATGCAGCACCTCCTGTAACATGATACGCCGAATGCGAGCCAGATTGCTGCTTGATTTTTTGCGCTGTCTCACCTTTAATAGGGTCAACCTACCTGCCTCTCGGTCGTCCGAGAATTCTTGCCATGCCTCGCCTCGCATTCACCGTTGCCATACTTGCAATCCTCTTGCCGACCCTGGCGCGAGCCGACGAAGTCATTCCATTTGCGAAGGTGACGCCGCTCTTCCAGAAGCATTGCAACAAGTGCCATGGCATCGAGAAAGCCAAGGGAAAGCTGCGGATCGACAAGCTCGATCCGGACCTTGCCAAAGGCAAGGACGGCGACCACTGGATCGAAGTGCTGAATCGCCTCAATTTTGGCGACATGCCGCCCGCGACCGAGCCCGCCCTCAAAAAAGAAGATCGCGACCTGATGACCGCCTGGCTCAATCAGGAGATGCGCAAGGCTGCCCTCTCCAAGAAGCAGGCGACGCATTTTCGCCGGCTGACGCGGCGCGAGTACGAACGCACCATGCAGGACTTGCTCGGCCTGGCCATCGATTTCGGCGCTCGCTTGCCAGAGGATGGCCGGTCGAAGGATGGCTTCCGCAACGATGGCGATTCGCTGCGGATGTCGCCGTTGCAATATGAGACGTATCTGCAGATTGCCGACGAGGCGTTGGCCGAGGCGATCGTGTCGGGGCCGCCGCCGAAGGTGCATCGCTATCGGCTGTCGGTCAACGAGAAGCAGCCCGAGAAGGCGGAGATCAAACCGTTGCCGAAGCCCGACAATTTGCCGGGGGAATCGTTCGTCAATGGCGACAAGAAGAGCAAGGGCTATCGCATCTTCAGCATGTCGGGCCCGAAGAAGGGCTGGGATAATCAGTACGCGCCTTCAGCGATTCGTCGCTTCGGCGAAGCCGCCGTGCAGATGCCCGAGCGCGTCCTCGCGTTCGGCTTCCAGCATGCGTTCCGCAGGGGCGAGACTCGCATCAAGGTGCGGGTTGCTCGCGTTGAACCTGCGGCCGGCGCAGATGCGTCGCGGTTGCCGTATCTGACGCTCGCCATTGGCTCGACGAATTTTCATGGCGTCGAGTTGAAGACGGTTGGCGAGCCGATCGTCATCGATCACACCGAATTCCGTGACTACGAATTCCGCGTGCGCATGGAGAATTTCTCGGCGCCGAACACCGGCACGCTCAACGACAAGAATTCCGCCGTCATCGCGGCGTGGAACTCGGCGCCCATACTGAAAGACGACAAGCAGCCGCCGAAGCTCAAATTTGAATGGATCGAATTCGAGAGCCCGTTCTACGAAACCTGGCCGCCGAAGACGCACACCGACATTCTGTTTGCGCGCAACGGCATGGCCGAGGGCGCGTATGCCCGCGAAGTCATTCGCCGCTTCGCCACGCGCGCTTATCGCGGCCCAATCACCGGCAACGAGCTTGATCGTCTCCACGGCTACTGGGGCAAGGCCCGCGCGGGCAGCGACTCGCTCGAAGACAGCATTCGCGAAACGCTCGGCGTCGTCCTCGCGTCAGCCCGCTTCCTCGGTCTGCCCGCAAGCCGTAAGGGCCCCGTCACCGAGCGCTTGACCGATCACGAACTGGCGGCCCGCTTGTCCTACTTCCTCTGGAGCACGATGCCAGACGACGCGCTCGTGCGCCTGGCCGAGCAGAAGAAGCTGCGTGACGCGAAGGTGCTCGGCGGCGAAGTTCGCCGAATGATCCAGGACCCGCGTTCCTGGCTGTTTGTCGAGCAATATGCCGACCAATGGCTCGAACTCGACCGCCTGCATCGCGTCACCATCAGCAAAAGCACCTATCCTGGCTTTGACGAGTCGCTCGCCGCCGCCATGCGTCAGGAGACGATCCACTTCTTCGGCGAAGTCCTGCGGAGCGACCTGACCATCTTTAACTTCCTCGATTCCGACTTCACCTGCGTCAACGGCGCCCTCGCAACCCATTACGGCATCAAGGGAGTCGTCGGACCGAAGTTCCAGAAGGTCAAGCTCGATGCCGCCCTGCACCGCGGCGGCTTGCTCACGCATGCCAGCATCCTGACCGGACTCTCCGATGGCAAGGACGGCCATCCGATCAAACGCGGCATGTGGCTGCTCAAGAATCTCTTTGACGAAACCCCGCCGCCCCCGCCGCCGAACGTGCCCGAACTCAATCGCGAAAGCCCAAAGGTGAAGAACCTGACGATCCCGCAGGCACTAGTCGTGCATCGCGACAACCCCGCCTGCAACGGCTGCCATCGCAAGATCGACCCGTGGGGCATCGCCTTCGAGGAATATGACGCCATCGGCAACTGGCAGCGCGATGGCGATGGCGCGAAGCTTCGCAAACGCCGAACGTCGCATCCGATTGACGCAAAAGCCGAACTTCCCGGTGGCGTCAAGATCGATGGCATGCGAGAATTGAAGAATGAACTGATTCGCACGAAGTCCGACGATTTCCGCCGCGCGATGCTGCGCAAGATGATGGCGTACGCCCTGGGCCGTTCGCTCACGCTGAACGACACCCACGCGGCCGACGCCATGGTCCCGGCACTGCGCGAGCGCGGGGACCGTCTGCCTGCGTTGATCGAATTGATTGCGGCGAGTGAGCCGTTTCAGTCGAAGTGAAGTCAATTAGCCACAGAGGACACAGAGAACACAGAGAGAAGATTATTTAACGCGCGATTGCGATCTCTCGGTGTCCTCTGTGATCTCTGTGGCTATGCATTGTGTGCCAACAAACTGCCTGAGGATATGTCATGCCGTCTCCTTCCTGGCATCTTGATCGACGAACCTTCCTGCGCGGCGCCGGCATGGCGCTGGCCCTGCCCTGGCTCGAGGCGATGTCGCGTGCCGATCAGCCGGTCACGCCGCCCAAGCGGTTCTGCGCGTTTTTCTTTGGCAACGGCGTCGCGCTGCCGGGCCGCAATAGTCCGCACCATCGTGAATGGCACTGGTTCCCGCACACCGACGGCGCCGACTATCAGTTCACGCGCTCGCTCGATCCGCTGCAACCGCACAAGCAGGATCTCACGATCTTCGGCGGTCTGTCGCATGCCACGAGCCGGCAGCTCGTCGGCCACAACACCGTCGACGTCTGGCTGACCGGCTGCGATATTCGCGTCAACCTGCAGAACTCGATCTCGATCGATCAGGTGATCGCTCGCCGTTATGCGTCGCAAACGCGCATTCCGTCGCTGGTGCTGTCGAGCCAGGGCGGCGTCGGCACCAAGAGCCGCTCAACGACGATCTCGTTTGACGCGCAAGGCCACGCGATTCCCGCCGAGTCGACGCCACGCCGGCTGTTCGAACGCCTGTTCGAACCGCCTGCCGCCGGCGATCGCGCCGCGCGCGAGCGCGCGCTCGCCTCCGGCCGCCGCCGGGTTGACTTCCTGCTGGATGACGCCCGTTCGCTGCGCAACAACCTCGGCCGGCCCGATCAGCAACGGCTCGACGAATTCCTGCAATCGCTCAGCGAGGTCGAAGATCGGCTGCAGCGTTCGCAAGAATGGCTGGGCCGGGCGATGCCGCAGATCGATCGCTCGCAGGTGAATCTCGATGTGTCGCCGCGTGGGCCGACCGATTACATTCGCACCATGCTCAACCTGATCGTGCTGGCGTTCCAGACCGACACGACGCGCGTCGCCGCCTATCAAATGTGCGCCGAGGACGGCGTCGGCATCTGCGATCGCTTCCCGTCGATCCTCGGTTTCGGCTCGGGCGGCCATCACGGCCTCAGCCACGACAGCAACCCGCTCAACTGGGCCCGCTACGACCGCTATCTCGCCGAGCAGTTCGCCTACTTCTTGGGCCGCCTTGGCTCCATCCGCGAAGGCGACGCACGCTTGCTCGACAACACCATGTCGCTCTACGGCAGCGGCACGAGCACCACGCACAACGCCCGCAACTATCCGACCATCCTCGCCGGCGGCCGCAACCTCGGCCTGCGGCATGGCCGCTACATCAAGCAAGCGAACGAGCGTCCGCTCGGCGATCTGTATCTGACGATGCTGCACCGCTTTGACATCCCGCTGCGCTCGTTCGCCGATAATCGCGGGGAGTTCACGGAGATCCTGGCACGCAGTTAGCTTGAATTTCTCCCCTCTCCCTCTGGGAGAGGGGCCGGGGGTAAGGGCTGAAGTTGCAGCCACTGATAGTTCCGCCCTCACCCCCAACCCCTCTCCCAAAGGGAGAGGGGAGCCGAAGGCTCAGCGCGATTGCCAAGTGCCCCGTCACTTTCGAGATGCTGACGCGATCGATTGAGTGGTTTCAAACAAGCGGAATTCGCTGCTGAGCCTGCATCTTGTCGCGGAGATGGCTGAAGTACGGACGCAGATCGACCTTGGCGGAACCGCAGGAGGAGCAACCGTCGCCGGTGCTGCAAGACGTGCATTCGCCGCCACCGGCGGAACGGCCGCAATCGGGTTTGTCGCAGCCGCCGTGTGCGTGCTCCTCCTTCGGCATGGCGACATTTTCCAGGCGGACGCTGATACCGAATCGCTGTTCGAGCGCCTGGCCTAGCCTGTCCACATCGTCATCGCGGCCGACGAACTGCACGATCGCGAAATCACCCTGGAAGAGAAGATCGACGTCCAGCACTTCGATAGAGGTGCCTGCGGAGAGGTCGCGTGCGGCGTCAAAGATTTGCTGCTCGCGTTCTGCGATCTGAGATCGACTCGCGTCATCGGCTGGATTCGCGCATCGCAGCAGCGTGCCGGCGGAGACCGTGCCGAGCAGGCGCGCTTGCCGCAGGCTCGCTGGCGCGAGGACGGATCCGAACTCGGCGCCGCGGCTGGTTTGCACGATGACGGCCTGACCGCGGGCAAGCGTCATCGGCTCCTCTGCGGTGAAGACGCCGAGGATGCCGCTCTTGCCGTGGCAGACGATAAACTGATCGTGCGCGGTCGGGTTCATGTCAGTCCCAGCGTTTCGCGCATGACCTGGTCGTACATCTCGCAGCCTTGCTCGGTGCTGAGGTCGAGCCGCATTTCGTTGATGACTTTGACGCTGAGATCGCGGAGCCAGTAGTTCCAGCAGTCGGCGCAGACCTGGGCGTAGATTTTCTGGCCGACCTCATCGTTCATCGGCGGCTTCGGAAGTTGTCGCGCCATCGAACCGGCCTGGCAACCTGGCCGCTGGCAGCGGAAGCCGGTGCCGCCGCCGGCGACGGCGGGGCGACTGGTTTTCTGCGGCGTCGGGGCGGCTTCGCCGAGCTGGACCAGCAGCTTCGCCATCTCCTCGCGCGGGATGTTGTCGCCGCGCTCGTCGGCGACCTTGTAGCCTTCGCGCAGCACCGTGATCGCGTCGGCGTTCTTGCCGAGCTTGATCAGGCACGTGCCCAGGAGCTGAAAAACCTTCGAGAACTGCGGGCTCAGTTCGAGCGTGCGGCGAAACGACTTCGCGGCGTCCTCGAACTGGCCGTCTTCCATCAATAGCTGGCCGAGCCGAAAGTGTCCGAGCTCGTTGCCCGGGTCATCGGCGGCCATCTTGCGAAACTGGCTGATGCGTTCTTGCAGTGCGTTCATGATGTCACTCAGCGACATGCCGCCAGGGAGCGGCAGAGCGATTACTTGCTCACGGAGTTAAGATCGATCACATTGAATGGATAGCGCAGCTCCACCTTGCTACCCCCCAGCTTGTCCTCGGCCAGGATTTCGAGCGTGAAGCGGCCCGGGCGATTCAGGTAGACCGGATGCCGAAACGGCAAAACGTTGTTCTCTTTCAAATCGGTTCCTGCCGGCAGGTCGGCGGGAAGCACATGCTTGACGCTGTCGACCACGTTTCCTTTCTCGTCGAGCACGCGTATGCTGACGTCCCCCTTCGGCTGGTCCTTCTTGTCCAGCGTGAAGTTGGCGAGAGCGAACTCGGCGGCGTACGGCAGGCCAGGGATGCCCACGGCAGGCGCGGACACGCCGATGAGGCCGAACTTGTCCTTGACCACCTCGTACGGATAGCTGAACACCTTGGCGGCGTTGCCCTTGTTCTTGTCGAGGCGATCGGTGACGGTGAGGCGAATCGTGTACTTGCCGGGAGCCTGCTTGGCGCCGATCTGGACGAAGAGATCGCCGGGCATCTTGCCGCCGCCGAGCTGAAGCATCGGTTCGTTGGTGGTGTCCTTGCTGAAGATCACTTTCTTGTTGGCGTCGAGCAGCTCGAGGGTGGTGGAGTATTTCGCCTTGCTCGTCTTCGGATCGACGGTCAGGCCGGAGATGTCGTAGGTGATGACGAGGACATCCTTGGCGAGGCAATCGAGATCGGTCCGGGTGGCGCCATAGGGGCCGTAGCGCGGGCGGATATTGCTGATCTCCAGCGCAGAGCTGACGGCGGGAACCAACGCGAGAGCGAGCACCGAGACGGCAAACAGACGATTCATGATCTCCTCCAGAGGGGCCGAAGTGATCTCTGTTAGGTATTGTGCCCAGCACGCGCGCGAAAGGCCAGTGCAATTTTGACGGGCCCCGCCTGTACGCCAGTTCCAGCAGGAGTAGATGACCACGAGCCCGTGGTCACCTCGATTGCACGAAAACCATGGATTTTACGTGGTTTGCCGAGTAGATGCCCACGAGGCGGGGGGAGAGCCCCCCCGCGCGGCCTCCGCCGGAATGACGGCAACTGACATTGATTTCTGAGAATTGCCTTGGCTCGGGACGATAACGCAAATCGACATCGACGGCGAAATTCTCCGTGCTGACATGGAACAACCACAGAGAATATGGAGGCCACGGAGCACACAGAGAGATGCGGATTGGAGATGCATCCACCTGATTTCCTGCGTTCTCTGTGGCCTCTGTGTTCTCCCCATCGGCAAGCGTGATTCTGTCACGGCGCCGGATCGAGCACATCGAGCGCGGCCTTGGCGCTCTCGTGGTCGGGCTCCGCCTTCAGGACCGCGCGCAGCCGCGCGCGGGCGGCTTTCTCGTCGCCTTGCAGCGCGGTCAGGATGGCGCGCGTGGTATCGTAGTCGCGTTGCAGTTCGCCTTGCGCGTTGCCAAGAAGCTTGTGGACGCGGTCGAGTTCCTGTTCCGCCTCTTTAAGAGTCGCGGGAGTGTTGCGCCGGATCAATAGAGCCGCCAGGCCGATGCGGGAATGCTTGTCATCGGGGTATTTCTTGAGGCAAGCCCGCAACGCGCCTTCCGCCTGCTCGGTTTTGTCTGTCGCGTCGTACGCGTTTGCAAGCATGAAACGAATGCGTGCGGAGTCTTGGCGTTTTGCACGTTTCTCGCACAGGTCGAGCAAATCGGCCTCCGAATCCGCGGTAGCGATGGCGAGTTCCCATGCGAGCGCGTTATCTGGATCAAGTTTCCCGCCGCGGCGAATCAGGGCGATCGCCTTGGCCTTCTGCCTTTCATCCGGATGCATGAGATAGAGATAGCCCAGGAGCACCGTCGCCTCGGCTGCCCGGCGAGGATCTTTCTCCTTCATCACGACCCTTAACCGTTTTTCGGCGAGATCGAAGACCGTTTGCGCCACCTGCTCGGTGACCCCAGGCTCTGCATCTTTTTCCCGCGCCAGTAGCGCCACCAGGCGGTGCACGGCCGCGGTTGTGACGACCTGGCTGTTGCGCGGGTCCAGCTCCGCCGCCTTTTGCACGTCGGCAATGATGTCAGGCGTCGTCATCATCTTGTCATACTCGGCGCTAGGCACGGGCTTCCTCGTCGATTTCACGGCATACTCAAACATCTTCCCATAGGTCTTCGACGCAGCGCGCTCGAGATATACCTGAGATTCCTGCGGAGCGAGTTCGACCGCTTTGTTGAATGAAGTCAACGCCTCGGCTCGAAGACTGCGTGCCTCATCGACCTTTGACTTCAACGGCGCTTGCTTGAGGAGCTTACTCTTGACGATTTCGTCGGAACCCACACGAGCGAAGACCGAAAAGTCCTTGTCGTACGGGACCATCCTTGCCGCCTTGGACTCCAAAAGTTGGCCAAGGGCGCACCAACAGCGCCAGTCCTTGGGGGCCTTTCGCACCGCTGCCTGGATCAGTTCTTCTCCTTTCGTTGAATCCTTCATGCGCCACTGGGTCAGGCCGAGCCGTGCAAGCAGGTATCCATCCTGCGGCATGGCGCCAAGACGCTGCTCGAAATAAGACTTCGCCTTTTCGAATGCCGCCGCACTTTGCTTGTCGTCGCGGTACAGCATGCCGAGCCGATAGTAGCGCTCAGCGTCGCGAGCGTCTCCGATCATTTCGGCGAGTATTCCGTTGATGATTGGGTCGAGATCGACTGTGTCGTGCACCATATACACGACAATCGTTCGCGAGGGATCGATCCCACAGATTGCTGCCGTTGATCCCATGCGAGGTAAATCCGCCTCCTTGGCGAGCGCTTTCTTGTCAAACTGCGCCGATGCCTGCGAAATCAGGCTAACCGATACAAATAAAGCAAAGATGGCAACGCGCATGACAACCTCCGTGTTCGTGCGAAACTTGTAGGGTGCGTGAAATTTCACGCACCCTACCGGCAATTCTACGCCAAAGGCAGCTCGCGATTGAAGCCGAGTTCGCCGTAAAATCTTGCTTGACAGCCATTTCTCTCTTGGCATTTCGCCGGCACATCGACGATAATGAGGCTGAGTGCGCATTTCGCAACATGTCCACTTTGCCTGAAGGACATTCGTCATGGTCGATAAAGCTCGCGCTCTGGTGGAAAAGCAAATCGAACGAGTGCGTCGCCGGCTGCTGCTGCAGATCGGCATCGACAGCATCATCCTCTCTCTGGCGCTCGGGCTTCTGCTCGCGACCGTCTGGTTCGTGGTGCGGCCGTTTGCGTTTCCGGGGGCCGGCAGCGAATTCTTCTGGGGCGTGCCCGCCGGCTTGCTCGCAATCAGCATCCTGGCAGGCGCGGGCCTGGCGTGGACGCGTCGGCCGAGCCGGGTGGCGTCGTCGCTGGCACTTGACGAGAAGTTCGGGCTGAAGGAGCGCGTCACCACGTTCCTCACGCTGCCGAGCGATCAGCTCGATTCGCCGGTCGGCAAGGCCCTGCTCCGCGATGTCACCGAGCATCTGGGCAATCTGAAAGTCACCAGCGAATTTCCGATTCGAATTCCGGTCAAGAAGCTCGCCGTCCCCGGTGTTGCCCTCGCGCTCGCGCTGATTGCCTGCGTCATCGATCCGGTGCTCAGCGATCTCAAGCTTGGCTCCAGCCTGAGTGCGGACGAGCCCAAGAAGGTTTACGACGTCACCAAGGCCCAGGACGAGCTGGACAAGATCAAGAAGGCGATCCTGCAACGCAACAATGACGAAAAGCTGCCGAAGTCGGAAGAGCTGAAGGAGCTGGAGCGCGAATTCGAAAAGCTGGTCAAGGATCCGATCGAGAACAAGAGCGAGGAAAAGATGCGTGAGCGCGTCAATCAGATGCGCGACCTGTCCGACCGCATGAAGGAACGCATGGAAGGCCTGAAGGAGAAAACGGAGAAGACCGACGCGCTCAAGAAACAGCTCGAAAAGCTTGGCCTTCTCGACAAGGAAAACGGCCTGAAGGAAGGCGCCGCCAAGGATCTCGAAGATGCCCTGATGAAAGGCGATTTCAACAAGGCCAAGCAGGCGCTCGACAAGCTCGCCCAGGAACTCAAGAACGAAAAGCTCGATGAAGCTGCACAGCAAAACCTGGCCGAGCAAATGAAAAAGCTTGGCGACCGGCTCAACAAGCTGATGGAAAAGGACGACCTTCGGCAGCAACTGAAAAAAGACCTCGAAGACAAGAAGATCAACAAGGAAGATTTCGACCGGGCCATGGAACGCTTCCAGGATCTGCAAAATCTGGCGGACAAGCTTGGCGACGCCCAGGAGGCGCTCGAAAAGGGCAAAGGCAAAGAGGCCGGCAAGAAGCTCGACGAACTTGCCAAGGAGTTGGGGGAGAACGAGCTGACCGAACAGGAGATCGGCGACCTGTTGCGCGACCAGGGGGAGATCGACGAGGCGACACGCCTGATGATGGCGGCGATGGCCCGCGAAGACATGGGCGACGATGAGGGGGATGGCAACGGGGAAGGCAATCGCCCCGGCGGCCGACGCCGTGCCAATCCCAATGATCCCAACAGCAAGATTCGCGATGAGCGCACGCGTGCACAGGTCGATGCCAAGGGCACCCAGCGCATCACCGGCTACGCCCGCGGCGGCACGTTCAACAAGGTCTCCGCCCGCGACGTCGGCAATGCGCTCAAGCGGGCGGCCCAGGATGGCCCCGAGGCTCTGGACCGCCAGCGCATCCCCGAAGACGCCGCCGACATCACCCGCGGCTACTTCCGCCAGCTAGGCAATCAGAAATAGACCGCATACGAATCCGAAGCGCAAGCGATCGGCAGCTCGCGGAATCCCTCGCTTGCGCCTCGGGTTGCTATTGCGGGGGCACGTCCAACCGGAAAAATCGTTACCGCCGATTTGCATTCACTGCAAGCGTGACCTACTTTTGTGTTGTCCTCAACTTTTGGGGAGAAGAAGAGGACCTCGGGGCCGTTCGGCAGTGAGGGGATTGTCGACGGCCCACTTTTTTCCCTTTTTCATATATCTTCGCCAATCTCACCCGCAGCCGCTCGTGAGGTTGGCGATTTTGCTTTTTGTAGGGTGCGTGAAACGCACCGTGTAGGAGAATGCGAAGTCAGCGATGCTCTCTCAGACTGGGAACGCATCGCGCGAAAGGTTACATCACGGTGCGTTTCACGCACCCTACTTTGCGCGAACCTCGCCTTGTGAGAACGCCTCAGTTTTCCGTTCCCCCCAGCCTCCGTCCTCGATACACTCACACAAACCCTCGCGGCCATCCATTCTGCAACGGTGCCGGCTCATGAGCGACACTTTGACTTCCATCGATCGGTTGCTCGAAAAATCCAACGAGCTCAAGAACGGTCCTGAGCGCATCGGCGTGCTCGAGGAAGCCGTCCGTCTTGCGGATGAGCAGGAAGACCTCGACGCCGGCTTTCGGGCCAGGCTCGAACTGATCGATTCCGCCGCGTTCGGCGGCCGGCCCGACATCCTTCTCAGCGCCTTTGCCTGGTGCCTGGCTCAGCACGATAGCGATCCCGATCGCTTTCCATGCAACGATCTCCTGTGGAAGTACAAGTGGGTCGTCGGCCACGTGACGGAGTTTCCCGACATCCCGCGGGCCCAGATCGAAGCGATGCTGGATGACATGGCCCGCCGTTTCACCGAGGCCGGCTCAACCTTGCATGCGGTCTTTCAGGCCCGGCGCGAAACGCTGGCGGCGTTCGGCGAAATCGACGCCGCCAACCGGGCGACGGCAGACATCGCGACCTCGAAGCGCGACTGGCTGAGCGATTGCCGGGCCTGCGTCTACGATGGCTCCGCCGGCTTCTACGCCGAGCAGCAGATGGACGCCAAGGCGCTCGCCGAGGCGGCGCCGATCCTCGCGGGCCGCGCCAAGTGCACGCATGTGCCGCATCGCACCTATGGGCAGCTGCTGCTTCCACTCTTGCGGCTGGGGCGCGCCGACGAAGCCCGGGAATACCATGAAGTCGGCGTTCACATGATCGGCGACGACCCCGAGTTCTTGTCGGCGGCGGGGTTGCACCTGGAATACCTGGCCATGACCGGCGAGTTGGACGAGGCGATCGACCTCATGCAGATGCATCTGCCCAACGCCGTCGCCACGCCGAGCGTCTTCAATCGCATGCGTTTCTATTGGTCCGCCTGGCTGCTCTTCGTGACGTTGTTCGAGCAAGCCGAACGCACCGTGCGTCTGCGGCTACCCGCCGACTTCCCTCTCGCGGACGCGCGCGGCTCCTACGAAGTCGCCGCATTGATGGAGTGGTTCGGCAAGGAAGTGCGCTCCCTCGCCACGCAATTCGATGCACGCAATGGCAACGACTACTACCAGCGCTGGGCCGCCCGCCGCTGGCGCTGAGACGACTCCGATCCCGCGCAATCGCAAGACCGGCACACCTCGAGACCCTGCCATGACTTCGACGCTTACCGCGGAACCGACCTGTGCTCCCGACGCGGACACGCTCGCCCGGATCGAAAAGCTCTACGACGCCGGCCAGTATCTTCAGGCCTATCGCGAATCCGAAGCGGTCGGCCCGCTCGAGCGCTGGGAAGGCACCGTTGCCCGCGTCTTCGCCGGCCGCCTGGCGGCAAACCTCGGCGGCGGGCGTCTGGCGCGCTACCTCTTCCTGACCGCCTGGCGCCGCGATCCGCACCACCCGCGTTCGTGCTGGTTCCACGCTCGCCATCTGCTCGACACGCGCGGCGTCTGGGATGCTCTGCGCTTCATGCATGCGGCCGGCGGCTTCGCCGACGCAGCCACGATCGAGCGCGCCCACTGGCTCGCGCTGCACGCCCACGTTTACGGCCGAGCCCGCGACTTCGACAACGCCGAGCGCTGGCTCGCCCAGGCCGAAGGGCTGGCAAGCGACGATCCGTGGATCCTGCTCGAACGAGCTGCGCTGTCGTCGATGGAAGACCGCGAGGAGGACGGCATCCGCGCCGCTCGCCGCGCGCTCGAAATCCAGCCCTGGCATCGCCCCGCCATCCAGTGGCTTGCCCATTTCCTGGTGCAAAAGGAGCACGATGACGAGGCCATGCAACTTTTGCAAGAGGCGAGCCGGCGCACCGAAAGCTATGCCGTGACCTCGCAGCTCGCCGAACTGCAACTGGAGACTGGCCGCTATCAGGAAGCGCGCGACAACTTCGAGGAAGCCGTCCGCCAGGCGCCGCTGCTCGACAAGATCGGCAAGCAGGGCCTGGCCGCGCGCCGTTGCGAGGCCGCCTATTTCTGCGGCGATCTCGCCAAGGCCATCGAATGGGCCGTCGAGGCCAAGTCGCGTTTCTACGAGGTGCAGGCGGAGCGCCTGAAAGAGGCGACGCCGGACCGCAAACGCGTCTGCCTGCCGGTCGGGTTCGTCCGCCAGCATCACTGGACCTGCGCTCCCGCGACGATGGCCGCCATCTGCCGATTCTGGGCGATGCCCGGCGATCATCTCGAAGTGGCGGCGTCCATCACCTATGCCGGCACGCCCAACCACAGCGAACGCCAGTGGGCCATCGACAACGGCTGGTTCACGCGCGAGTTCACCGTCACCTGGGACAGCACGCGCACCCTGATCGACGCGGGCATCCCGTTCAGCCTGACGACGCCCGAAGTCAGCAGCTCGCACCTGCAAGCCGTCATCGGCTATGACGATATCCGCGGCACCATCATCATCCGCGATCCCGGCGAACGCCATCAGGTCGAGATGCTCGCGGAAGGCCTCGAACGCTATCGCTCGTCCGGCCCGCGCGGCCTGGCAATGGTGCCGATGGCCGAGAAGGAACGCCTCGAGTCGCTGACGCTCCCCGATTCGGAGATATTTGATCAAATCTTCCGCGTCGAACGCGCTCTCGAAAAACACGATCGCGCCGGGGCCGAGGCGACGTATCGCCAGTTGATCGCGTCGGCCGGCGAACACCGCATCGCGATCCTCGCGGAACGCGTGCTGGCCGCCTACGACGCCGACTCGGTGCGGCTCCTGGCGTGCTACGACAAGCTGCTCACGCTGTTCCCCGAGGATTTGCGCGTCCAGCTTGCCAAGGTGTCGTCGCTGCGCGATCTCGCCCGGCACAGCGAGTTCGTCGAGTTGCTCGGTCAGGCCAGCAATCAGAAGATCTCCGATCCCGCGTTCTGGGAGCAGTACGCCGACGAGCTTGCCGAGGATGGCCGCACGCAGCGCGAGGCGGAACACTGGCTGAAGCGGACGATCCGTGCCAACCCGGGCGCTGCCCGGGCAATTTCGACGCTGTCGCGCATCCTCTGGTCGCGCCGTCGACATGAAGACGCGCTCGAACTCGCCCGCCTCGCGGCGTGCATGGAGGACACGACCGAGTGGCTTGCCCGCAACTATTTCGAGTACGCAAACTACCTCGGCCGCAGCGAGGAGGGACTCGACTTCCTGCGCCGTCGCTTCCA
>DASRSQ010000731.1:0-11039 GCA_035656475.1 Gemmataceae bacterium
CCGCCGCCCTCGCCTCCGTCGCCCTGGTCGGCGTCGTCGGCTTCCTCGCGCGGTCCACGCAGGCCCAGGAAGCGACCAGCGCCAAGAACGCCGATGCGTCGCGGCCCACGTCCAAGCTCGCGTCGAGCCGAATCGATCGCGTCACCGTCTATCCGCAAAACGCGCTCGTGACGCGCGAAGTCGAAGTCCCCGCGGGGAACGGCCTGATCGAGTTGACCATACCCGCCATGCCCGATCAGATCGTGCCCAGCACCATGTATTCCGAAGGCTCGAGCGGCCTGCGCGTCCTCACCACGCGCTTCAGCACTCGCCAGGTCCTCGAGGACACCAGCGAGGAACGTCGCAAGCTCGAAGCCGAGAAGGACAAGCACATGGTCATCGGCAGCAAGATCGCGTCGGAGATGACGAGCCTGCAGAACAATATCGCCCTGCTCGCCAAGCTCGAGGGGACGGCGACCGAGAAGAGCAGCCGAACCGGCGACGAGGTGATCGCGATCGCCAAGTACGTCATGGAACAACGGCTCGAGAAGAACAAGGACATGGTCCAGTTGCAGGAGCAGAAACGCGTCAACGACATCCAGCTCAACTTCATCGCCCGCAAGATGGCCGAACTGGGTCGCGGCGGCGGTAAGGTCGAACGCGAAGCGGTCATCGTTGTCGATCGCGAAGCGGGCCAAGGCGGCAAGGTTCGGCTCAACTACCTCGTCAGCTCGGTTACCTGGCGGCCGGAATACAAGGTTCGCGCCGGCAAGGTCAACGAGGACGTGCAGGTCGACTATCTCGCCAACCTGATGCAGCATTCCGGCGAAGACTGGAACCAGGCGAAGATCACGCTTTCAACGGCCCAGCCGATGCTCAACGCGTCGCCGCCCGAGCTGTGCATGCTGCAGCCCATCCTGGTGACGCGCGGCGTCCCCGGCGGCGTGCCGATGCCCGCAGGCGGCCCGGCCCCCTTCGCTCAGCCGGGCGCCTCAGGCGCATTGCTCGACAAGGCCAACACGCTCCGCCTGCAGGCCGGCCGCAACTATCGCGATGGCTCGGTCAAGGCACAATTGGATGCGGCCAAGGATCTCAACGACGCTGCCTCCTACGAGCAGAACCTTGAACTGATGCAAACGCCCGCTCAGGTTCTCGCCAATCTCAAGAAAGGCGAGAAACAGCTCGCCGGCCCCGCCGGCATGGACGGCCCGAGCGTCACCTAACATCAGCCCAACAAGCTCACCGTCCCGTCACGTGGCGACGAACAGGTCGTCGAGGTCGTCAAGCTCAAGCTGACGCCGAAGTACTACTACAAGACGGTGCCGGTGCTGAACCGGAACGTCTATCGTCTGGCCGACGTTTGCAATAAGAGCGAGCATATCCTTCTGCCGGGCGAGGCGACGATGTACCAGGGGACCGATTTCGTCGGCCGCATGCCGATGCCGCTCGTCGCGGTTGGCGAGGAGTTCACCGCGGGCTTCGGCGTCGAGACGCAGCTCCAGGTGCAGCGTCAGATGATCGATCAGACGCGCACCACGCAGGGCGGCAATCAGGTGCTCAAGTACGATTACCGCATCCTCGTCAGCAGCTTCAAGAGCCAGCCGGTCCAGCTCCAGGTTTGGGACCGTCTGCCGAAGGGGGAGAACGAAAGCGTCGGCGTCGTGCTGCTCAAGACCGCGCCCGAGCTGAGCAAGGACGGCATTTACACGCGTGAAAGCCGGCCGAACAATCTGCTGCGCTGGGACGTCGAGGTCCCCGCGAATTGCAACGGCGAGAAGGCCCTGCCGATCACGTACGAGTTCAAGATGGAACTCGATCGCCAGATGGCCATCACCGGCTTCCAGAGCAAGTAACTTTGATTTCACCGCGGAGAACGCGGAGAGCGCAGAGAGTGGCCATGTGATTGGCTCATGCGTTTTCTCTGCGTTCTTCGCGATCTCCGCGGTGAATCCTCATTTCAAGTCGACTTCTCCCGCAATCTACGACTCGATAAACGCTCTCCCCCACGCAAAAGGTCGGAGGTACACCTGCTCCGCAGTCGCTGATTCCGCCTTCCGCGCTTATAATGATGCCCTACCGACTCCTTGGTTCACCGGACCCCGCCAATGTACTTCGGCATGCTCAAGCGAATGATGTTCGAAACCGACAAGCGGCTCCTCTTCAAGCTCGCCTGGAACATGGGCCTCAAGGGCATGCTGTCCGTCGAAAAGCACAAGCGACGCCTGCGGCGCGGCGAAGTCTTTCCGCCGTTCCTGTACGTGAGCGTCATCAATAGCTGCAACCTGCGTTGCCAGGGTTGCTGGGTCGATGTCGCCGAGAAGATGGAGGCGATGGCCCCGGAGACGTTTCATCGCATGGTCAAGGAAGCCCAGGAAATGGGCAACGTCTTCTTCGGCATCGTCGGCGGCGAGCCGTTCATGCATCCGCACCTGTTCGACCTGCTCGAACCGCACCCCGATTGCTACTTCCAGGTTTTCACCAATGGCCACTTCATCACCGAGGAACGCGCTCAGAAGCTGCGCCAGCTTGGCAACATTACGCCGCTCATCAGCATCGAGGGCTCGGAGATCGTCAGCGACGAACGCCGGGGCCGAGACGGCGTTTACTCCAAGTCGATGCAAGGCATCATGAATTGCCTGAAGCACAAGGTTTTCACCGGCGTCTGCACCAGCGTTTGCCAGACGAATCTTGATCTCGTCAACGAGAAATGGATCGACCGCCTGATCGACATGGGCGTCATGTATACGTGGTTTCACGTATATCGGCCGATGGGCCCGGACGCGTCGCATCATTTGTGCCTGACGCCCGAGCAGCAGGTGGAGCTGCGCAAGTTCGTCGTCGAGATGCGGACGAAGAAGCCGATCATCATCATCGATGCGTATTTCGACGGCGAAGGCCAGGCCCTCTGCCCGGCGGCGACGGGATTGACGCACCACGTCAACCCGTGGGGCGACATCGAGCCGTGCCCGATCGTTCAGTTCGCGAAGGAATCGATCAAGCCGGACCAGGACAATCGCCATCTGCGCGACAAGTTCCTGCAATCGACGTTCCTGCAAGATTTCCGCGACCTCGCCCGCCAGACGACGCGCGGCTGCATCGTGCTCGAACGGCCGGACCTCCTGAAGGCGCTCGCCGACAAGCACGGCGCGAAGGATTCGACGGTGCGCCAGACCGCGAAGGCCGAGCTCGACGCGATGACGGTGCGGACGTCGCAATACAATCCGGCCGCCCAGGTGCCGGAGAAGAGCTGGGCGTATCGGTTCGCGAAGCGATTCTGGTTCAGCGACTTCGGTACCTACAAGGGGATGGATCACTCAAAGGAATCCGCCCCGGCGGTGCTGGCGCGAAAGGGACCTTGATCTTGATGGGACGGATTATTCACCAAGGAGCCTGCTATGCACTGGACACGCTGGTTGTTACTGCTGCCGTTCGCCGGCCTGACTGCGTTCACGAGCGTGAACGCCGGGGACAAGAAGGATGAGCCGACGCCGCCGCGCAAGATCGTCGCGGTCAACAAGAAGGAATTCAGGAAGCTGATCGGCAAGAAGACCGAGGTCGAGACGATCGCCCGCGGCTTCATCTGGACAGAGGGCGTCGCCTGGAACAAGGAAGGCAAGTTCCTCGTCTTCTCCGACATCCCGCACAACGTCGTCCACAAATGGCAGGACGGCAAGACCAGCGACTTTGTCAAGCCGTCCGGGTACACCGGCAAGAAGCCGCGCGGCGGCAAGGCGGGGGATGAGCCCGGTTCCAACGGCCTCCGCTTCGACGCCGAGGGACGCCTGACGCTGTGCGAACATGGCGATCGCCGCGTCACGCGCATCGAGAAGGATGGCAAGAAGACAGTTTTGGCGGACAACTACATGGGCAAGAAGCTCAATAGCCCCAATGACCTCGTCTATCACTCCAATGGCGACCTCTACTTCACCGACCCGCCGTACGGCCTGCTCGGCAACGTGAAGGATCCGGCGCGCGAGCTCGATTTCCAGGGCGTCTACCTTCGCAAGAAGGACGGCAAGCTTATCCTCCTCACCAAGGAAATGACGCGGCCCAACGGCATCGAACTCTCGCCCGACGAGAAGACGCTTTACGTCGCCAACTCCGATCCCGACATGCCGATCTGGAAATCGTTCCCGGTCAAGGATGACGGCACCATCGGCGAAGGCAAGGTCTTCGTCGACGGCACGAACTGGGTCAAGGAAAAGCGCCCCGGCTTGCCGGACGGCATGAAGATCGACGTAAGCGGCAACCTGTGGGCGACCGGCCCGGGCGGCGTATGGGTATTTTCACCTAGCGGCGAAGTGCTCGGCAACATCGACACGGGCACCAACACGGCCAACGTCTGCTTCGGCGACGAAGATGGTTCCACGCTCTACATCGCCGCCAACCACGACATCTGCCGGGTCAAGACCAAGACCAAGGGCAAGGGGTTCTAGTGGTTAGTGGCTGGTTTTGCTCTCCTCTCCCCGCCGGGGAGAGGGGCTCACTACTCGCTGCCCGCTCACCACTGGCGATGCCTCCATCTCAAACGAGAACGCCAGCGTCGGGATCGCGGAAACTCGATTCGACAAGACGCCGACAAAAAAGCCGGCATCAGGCGGCGAGCTCTTCGTGGAAGCGGTTGCGCATGAAGTTGATGCCTTTGCTGCAGCCGCGCAGGAAGGTGAGCATCTCCTGCACTGCGTCGAACATGCCGAGATCGCGTTCCATCTTCGCCATGGCGGCGGGCAGCACCAGACCTTCGCGGAAGAGGATGCGGAATGCGGCGCGGACGGCGTTGATCTGCTCGCGTGCCATGCCCGCCCGCTTCATGCCGACGAGGTTGATGCCGGAGACGTTGTCCAGGCCTTGCTGGATGACAAACGGCGGAATGTCCTTGCCCGTCGCGCTACAGCCGGAGATCATGCCAAGCCGGCCGATGCGGACGAACTGGTGGACCGCGGTGTTGCCGGAGAGGATGACCTGATCGTGCAGGACGCAGTGGCCGGCGACGAGAGCGCCGTTGGCGAGGGTGCAGTGGTTGCCGATGACGCAGTCGTGGGCGACGTGGCTATTGACCATGAAGAAGTTGTCGTTGCCGACGACAGTTTTCATGGCGTAGGTGGTACCGCGATGGATGGTCACGTGTTCGCGGATGATATTGCGATCGCCGATTTCGAGCGAGGTGGATTCGTTGTTGTATTTGTGGTGCTGTGGGCGTTCGCCGAGGACGGCGCCGGAATAAATTTCGTTGTTTTTGCCGAGCGTCATGGGGCCGTAGAGGAAGGCGCCGGGGCGAATGATGGTGCCGGCGCCGATAAGGACGGGACCTTCGATGACGCAGAACGGGCCGATCTCGACGTTTTCGCCAAGCGTTGCCTCGGGAGAAACAATCGCAGTAGAGTGAACTCGGCAACTCGACGGAAACGCCATTACGGCACCCCCAGTCCCTCGGGCAGCATCTTTACCGGGCGCCCGCGTCCGGCCCCCTGAACATCCGTTTCCAGGGTCGTGACTCTGCTAGCTTCTCATCTATACGAGAAATCTCGGGCGAAAAACCAGAGCAGTTTCTCCGGTCTGGCAACGCCTCGAATGATTGGGAAGATCAGGGGCTTTCCCAGCATCGACGCAAGCTGAGGCGTCTTCCGGGGAAATCGGCAAATCGCTGGCGAGAATTCAATAAACTTTACATCGGACGCTACCCCCCGGGAATCGCTGCGCTCATCCCGGGGCTTGGGATTTCTTGTTGTTGTGAAGGATCATGACCAATACGCTTCATCACGGGGATTGCATCAGCGGCATGGCGACGCTCTCCCCCGGGACCGTCGATCTCGTCTTTGCCGACCCGCCATTCAATATCGGCTACGATTACGACACGTATCACGACCAGCTTTCGTCGGACGACTATCTTGCCTGGTCGAAACGCTGGGGTCGCGAGGTCGTGCGCGTCCTCAAGCCGACCGGCACATTCTGGCTCGCGATCGGCGATGATTATGCGGCCGAGCTGAAGGTCATGTTTCAGAAGCTCGGCTTAAGCTGCCGAAGCTGGGTCATCTGGTATTACACGTTTGGCGTCAACTGCAAGAAGAAGTTCAGCCGCAGCCACACGCATCTGTTCCACTTTGTGAAGGATCCCGAGAACTTCACGTTCAACGACGAGCCAATCCGCGTGCCGTCCGCCCGGCAGCTCGTCTATGCCGACAACCGTGCCAATCCGACGGGCCGCCTGCCCGACGACACCTGGATTCTGCGGCCGCAGGATCTGCCCGAAGGCTTCCAGCCCGACGAGGATACGTGGTATTTCCCGCGCGTGTGCGGCACCTTCAAGGAGCGTGCGGGTTTCCACGGCTGTCAGATGCCGGAACGGCTGCTGGGCCGGATCATCGAGGTGTCATCGAACCCCGGCGAGATCGTGCTCGATCCATTCGCCGGTTCGGGCAGCACGCTGATCGTGGCAAAAAAGCTGGGGCGGCGCTATCTCGGCTACGAGTTTTCCGAGAACTATCATCGACAGGTGAGCGCTCGCCTGGAAGCCGTGCAAGCCGGGCAACCGCTCGACGGCGTCGCCGACCCGCGAACGAGCGCGCCGAGCACCGAACGTGGCAAACGTCTGGATGAGAAAAAGACAAAGCGAACGCGGACGCCTGGAACCTCGGCCTAAAAGGCCTATTCTGTCAGCCCAGGCCGCCGGCCTGGGAAAGGCTGTTTTGGCTCTGAAAGGGCCGTTCAGACTGGATACATCGAACGAGCCCTTCAGGCTCGATACTCATGCGATGACAGTTTCCCAGGCCTGCGGCCTGGGCTGATAGAATCGGCCCTTCAGGCCGAAGATCCAGATAGGAAACTGTGTCAACAATCACTTCATCGCCACGCCGCCGTTGAGGACTTTTTGCGTCCAGCGCGTTTCGAGTTCGGCGAAGGTCATGTTGTAGTGCCGGCGTAGCGCCGCGTCGTAGCCGGTGCGGACGCCGTCGCGGACGAAATCGGTCAGCGTTTTGGGGCCGCGCTCGGCCGTCAGGAAATCGCACAGGGCGACGCTCTGGGCGTAGAACGCGTTGACGCGGCGCGAGTGCGGGTAATCCTTCAGCTCCATCAACTCCTTCAAGCCGAAGAGCTGTCCCTCTTGATGATGCCGCAGCAGGTTGCGGCGATGCATCGCGATTTTCTCGGCGGGCTCGGTCAATACCGCGATTCCCTCGTCGGCCCAGCGCGGCACCGGCACGTTGCCGAACATGCCCGCCAGCACCACGTGGGTCGTCTCGTGAGGCAGCACCGCGTCCAGGACCCCCGCGCCGTCCATGCGCATGTCCATCCGCCGCGCCACGATGCGGCCCGACGGATCGCTCTCGATCCGCGAATGGCCCGGCGAGGTGCCCGGCACCTGCGTCATTTGCGTGTAGCTTCCCGCGTCCGGATGCATGATCAATTCGCAGATCGGCTCCCACGCCACGCCATCGTTGCCGAACCATTTCTTGAACATCGCCGCCCGCGTGCTCTCCGCAATCTGGGCCACGCGATCGCCGAAGTCGGTGTCCTGACGATGGAAGATGCGGAAGTGCTCCGTCTCGACCACGTACCAGCCTTCGCGATTCTTCTGGTTCCAGTGACGCACCTTGGCGTTGCTCGCCGTCAACACCGGCGCCTGCTGGCCGACTTGCTTCGATCGGCGCTGGAGCTCTTCGAGCATCCGCTGCCCTTGCGCCATCATCTTGGTCGGCGCCATGCGAATGGCCCCGTCCACCTGTTGCTGCAACTCGGGCAATTTCGTCGGCAGCACGCCGGGCTGATCCATCGCCACGCGCACCGCATCCAGGATGCAATAGGCCCATTGATCCTTGCACACCTCCAGGCTATTCGCATCGGCGTCGAACGCCTGCTCGAAGCACACGCGCGCCTGGGCAAAGCGTTCGCTGCGGAATTCCTGCTCGCCACGCTGGAGTAGATCGCGCGCCCGCTGGGCCTTGTTCGCGCCCATCAGATCTTCGCGCTGATGCTTGCTATCGAAGGGATCGTCGGTGATCGCCTGTTCGGAGACGCCGCGGACTGTGGTCTGCAGCATCGGCGCCCGGGTGGGTTCTTCTTTTTTCTTGGCAAACAGATTGAAGCCGCCGAACTTCGGCCAGCTCGGCAGCGCCGCCTGCTTGACCGGTTCCTGCTCGAACTTGGTCGGCGGCATGTCCTTGGCCGGCTTGACGAGCGGATCGTTGGCGGCGTTGGGATCGAGAATGCACAGCCGATCGAGATAGCGCTTGGCGGCCTCATTCTGTCCCGCCAGGCAGAGCGCGCGGACGTGGGCGCGATAGGCGTCGCGCAGGAGGGTGAGATACGCGGGGTTGCCATTGACGTTGCGAAGCTGCTCTTCGAGGACCTCAACGGCCTTGCCGGCCTGCTGATCGCCCAGGAGCAGACGGGCGCGAGCCATCGCGGTCTGCACCGAGAGATCTTTTTTGAAGCGAGTTTCAATATCGTCCGGCGGATCAGCAGCCTTCAGAGCAGCGGAGGTGACAAGGGCGACTGCGAACGCAAGAAAAAGTCGGCAGCGCGGCATGCAAGCATCCTTGCTGTGCAGGACCTTGGAGAAAGGCCGCGTCATCCTGACGCCGAGCGCCCTCACTCCCAGCTGCAACGGTAACGGGGCCGCCGCGAAAATGCAAGTCCAGCTGCGATTGGGGTACAAGCGAAGAAATGGCGGGGTAATCGCAAAGACGAGACAAAACCATGTGGAACAAAATCATAAAAGCGGAGTGGGCAAAATCTTGATTTTGCCCGCTCTGCCATTGTGATTTGGCTCACCGAGAAAGCTCCACGACGCGATGGTCGATGTCGCGGGCATCGAAGCGACCCAAGCCGAGCAAACCCGCCAGGGCGACGTGTTCGGGTTGGCGGCGGTCGAACGGCTCGTCGAACGGCGGGCCGATGCGTTGGTGGCTGAGCAAGACCGCGGCGCTGCCGAAGGGGGGCGTCAAGGCGGCGAGGGTGGCGAGATTGGCGGGGAGCGGCGCGATTGGTCCGTGCTGGATGCGGCCCATGTCGCCAACAGGGAGCCAGCCGAGTTCCAGGCGTTTGCGATCGATGATGTCCCAGCCGACGTGGTCGAGCGCAACCGGATCGGTAGCGAAGAAGATCGACTTGCGCTGCCAGGTGCCCCAGTGGCGGTTCCAGCTTCCGGGACCGCCTTCGTACACGCCGATCAGGCCGTCGCAGATATGCAGCGTCGCTTTTTCGAGCAGCGGCCGCTGGTTGATCGCGGTCGGGATGAAGGTGTTGCACTGGTTGGGACCGCTGATCGAACCGTCGAGCCGATAGACGCTGCCGATGTGGCTGCGGGCAACGTTGTTGTTCATGCCATGCGACATGTTTTTGAGGGCGATGGTCACGCCGGCCGATTTGTGATCTTTCAGGTTGGGGATGGTGATGAGCTTGTTGATCATGCGCGAGACGATGACCGATAGGTGCGTGCGGTGCTTGCGTTCATCGTGGCGGTCGTGCGATGGGGATGCGAAACCCATCGACACGAAGACGTCGGGATCGTAGCCGACGACTTTCGGATCGCGCCCGGCGCGGGAGTTCTGGCCATCAATCTGCGTCTGCGTCTCGTCGTACTGGTACGCGGAGGCATACCACTGGACACCTTGCATGGGGCGCGTGCGGAGCACCTGCTCGTAGCCGGCGTCGCGGAACTCGTTGGCATAGCGTTCGAAGACGATGATATTGCGCTTGGGCACGCCGACGTATTCGTGCAGACAGCGGACGGTCTCGACGAGGATTTCGGGAGACGAGATGACGCCGACATCGCGTCGGCCGGTTTCGCCCGGCTTGGCCTTGCGGCCAACGGGGTTGACCTTGATGCCGACGATGTCATCGCGCTGGAAGAAGCGTCGCCAGGCGGAATCGACATCGCCGCCGACGAGGCGCGACATGCCATGCTGCATCATGGTGCGGACCGTCGGCGCGTCGACGGTGTTGCGGGCGTCGAGCACGCCGGGATGGCGTACCTCGACGACGCGCCCAGGAAACGGCCCGGGCATCGCCAGGGCCGGACGCGGCACCTCGACCGAGCGGCCGGTAAAGCCCGGATGCAAGGCGCGATAGGCAAGCCAACCGAGCGGCACGCCGGCGGCGGCGCCGTAGAGAAATCCACGTCGTGACATTGCCATGTGTGACTCCTGGAACTTACGCTGGCACGAACGGGTTCGTCCGCTTCTCGTGTCCGACCGTCGTGACCGGGCCGTGGCCCGGATAGACGACAGTGTCATCGGCGAGTGTATACAGCTTTTCTCGTATGCCGCTGGCAAGCTGGTCCATGCTGCCGCCCGGAAAATCGCAGCGTCCGACGCTGCCGCGAAAGAGGACGTCGCCGCCCAGCACAAGATTCGGCGCTCGCTCCTCGATCACGAAGACAACATGTCCCGGCGAGTGCCCCGGAATCTCGCGCACCTCCAGGCAAATACCCGCAAACTCCAGCACGTCCCCTTCGTTCACGACGCGGTCGGCCGGCGGACTGACGATCGGCAGGCCGAACGGCGCACTCAGGTTCAAATTGGCGTCGGTGAGCATCGGCGCGTCGCCGGCGCCTATGATCAGCGGCGCACCCGGATAGCGCGCCTTCAGCGCTTCGTTGCCGCCGATATGGTCGGCGTGGCCATGCGTGTCGAGGATGGCGGCCACTTCAAGCGCCCGTTCGTCGAGGAAAGCGAGGATCAGGTCGGGTTCGAGGCCGGGATCGACGACGAGGGCGTCGCGGCGCTCTTCACGCCAGACGATGTAGGTATTTTCCTCGAACGGCATCGACACGATCGTGTGAATCTGCAAGTCGCCCGGCATCAGTCCCTCCCTTTGTAATCTATACAACCGCGCTGCCGTGGTGGACCTCGCAGGTTCACCTCGCTTGCCCGTCTTGTTGTTGGCGCGGGAAAAAATGTCCTGGTATCGTATTTGCGATGCAACGCGGTGCGGAACTGTTCGTAGGTCAGGCTTTCCAGCCTGACGTTCCCGTCGGTTGCGGGACCTGTCAGGCTGGAAAGCCTGACCTACGGGAAAGGAAGCCCATCCAGGGAGAGGTGCATTGATGAACGCAGTAC
>DASRSQ010000732.1:0-3782 GCA_035656475.1 Gemmataceae bacterium
ACATGCATTTCTTCCTGAGCTCGGCATGCGCGAGATTGTCAGCGATCTCTATGTCAAAGAATCGCGGCGCGTCTATTCGACGCTCGTCCGCTTGCTCGGCGACTTCGATCTTGCCGAGGAGGCGATGCACGAGGCGTTCGCCGCCGCCCTGGAGCAATGGCAGCAATACGGTATGCCCGCCAATCCGCGTGCCTGGCTCGTGTCGACCGCTCGCTTCAAGGCGATCGACGTCCTGCGCCGCCGCTCACATTCGCATGATCTTCGTGACGCAATCGTCAAACGCGTCGATGAGCTGTCGAGCATCAACGCCGAGCGCGCCGCCCAGGAAATCGAGGACGACCAGCTTCGCCTCGTCTTCACCTGCTGCCACCCGGCCCTCGCGCCGGCGGTCCAGATCGCGATGACGCTGCGCGAGGTGTGTGGCCTGACCACCGAGCAGATCGCGTCGGCATTCTTGAGTTCGCCAACAACCATCGCGCAACGCATCGTGCGAGCCAAGCAAAAGATCCGCGATGCCGGCATTCCGTACGAAGTGCCGGGGCGCGAGGAGTTGCCTGAGCGCATCGCGTCGGTCCTGTCGGTGGTGTATCTCGTCTTTAACGAGGGCTACTCCGCTTCGAGCGGCGATTCGCTGACCAAGCCAGACCTTTCCGCCGAGGCAATCCGTCTCTGTCGATTGATTCTCGAGCTGCTGCCTGATCCCGAGGTGATGGGCCTGCTCGCGTTGATGTTGTTGCACGAATCACGCCGCACGGCCCGCGCCACGCCGGACGGCGATCTGATCCTGCTTGAGGATCAGGATCGCACGAAATGGAACCGGGACCACATTGTGGAAGGAAGACGGCTGATCGAGCGATCGCTGGCCACGCGACAGTTCGGCGTGTACACGGTGCAAGCCGCGATTTCCGCCGTTCATGCGGAGGCCGCGAGCGCCGACGCGACCGACTGGTCGCAGATCGTTGCCCTCTATGACCTGCTCAATCAGGCGACGCCGTCCCCCGTGATCGAGTTGAACCGCGCCGTAGCCCTGGCCATGCGCGATGGCCCCGAGGCGGGACTACGTCTGATTGAGGACATTCTCGAACGCGGCGACCTGAAGGATTACCATCTCGCCCACGCCGCCCGCGCCGACATGTACCGCCGCCTGGGCCGCAAGCGCCAGGCCGCCGCATCATACGAACGGGCTCTCGAGCTCGCCCAGCAGGAGCCGGAACGGCGATTTCTCAAACGCAGGCTCGAAGAACTCAAGACCTAGCCACAGAGGACACAGAGAACACAGAGAGAGGTGTCCGAACACGCGATTGCCTTCTTGTTTCTTCTCTCTCTGTGTCCTCTGTGGCAAATGTTTTTTTTTCGCTCATGTCGATCGGTGACGGTGTCGTTCGACTATTTGTCAGAACACTCAACTTTCACGGGAGGCGAAAGCCATGAAGTACATGTTGCTCGTTTACGGCGCCGAGAACGCGTATACCCAGACGGAGCGCGAGGAATGCATGGCCGAATCGTCGAAGCTGTGCCATGAGTTGGCGGCGAAGGGCCAGTACTACGGCGCATCGCCGTTGCATCCGGTCGCGACCGCCACGTGCGTCAAGGTTCGTGGCGGACATCGCATCACCACGGACGGTCCCTTTATCGAGACCACCGAACAGCTCGGCGGCTATTTCCTCATTGACGCGCCCAATCTCGATGAGGCCATCGCCATTGCCACCCGCATTCCCGCGGCGACCAAGGGGACCATCGAGATTCGTCCCGTGTTCGAACTTTCCGGACTGCCCCAGGGCAAGTAAAGGAGCCAGCAATGAAGGTTATCGTGATGGTCAAGGCGTCGAAAGAATCCGAAGCGGGCGTGATGCCGAGCGAGCGGTTGCTCACCGAAATGGGCAAATACAACGAGGAGCTCGTGAAGGCCGGCATCATGCTGGCCGGCGAAGGACTGCACCCAAGCTCGAAAGGCGTCCGCATCCGCTTCTCCGGCAAGGATCGCACCGTCATCAATGGGCCGTTTGCCGAGACGAAGGAACTGGTCGCCGGCTTCTGGATCTGGCAGGTCAAGTCGATGGACGAGGCGATCGCCTGGCTCAAGCGTTGCCCGAACCCGATGAACGTCGAATCCGATGTCGAGATTCGCCCGATTTTCTCGCCGGAGGACTTTGGAGCCGCGTTGACACCCGAGCTTCGTGAGAAAGAGGAACAGATGCGAGCCGAAATGGAACGCCGATAGTCAGGTGCGTAACTCGTCGAGCAGGCGCGCGGCCAGGGAAGCGCCGAGGATAGTGCCCATCTTGCGGCCGCCGGTGGCGAGACAGGTTCGCTCGCCGAGCTGCTTGAACACGGGACCGCCGGGCACGTAAGGCCGGCGGCCCCAGAAATGTTGGATCGGCGGCGTGTC
Source organism: Gemmataceae bacterium (assembly GCA_035656475.1). GTDB lineage: Bacteria > Planctomycetota > Planctomycetia > Gemmatales > Gemmataceae > SIAQ01. The sequence goes on from DASRSQ010000732.1 coordinate 2,390, forward strand.
GAGTCCGAGGGCGGCAGCGCGCTCGAGGGATTGCCGATCGTGTTCCGCGCTGAAGTTGCGTTCGGCGGTGCCATCGCTGAAGAAGGTGGCGCCAGCGTCACGCACGAAGGCAATCGCCTGCCGGCCGTAAGCGATTTGCCGAATGCGGCCTGGGCGCTCGCCGGCAAATAGAAACGACGATCCCGCCTTGCCATGAATGTCCAGTCCCGAATCGAACTGTCCGCACCAGACGCCGGCGGCGATGTAGATCCAACCTTCGTATCGACGCCCGTCCGCTTCCAACCAGCCGTCTCCCACGGCCGTCACCGTCGCACGCACCGGATTTGGCTCCAGGATCACGCTGGGCGGCACGAACTGAAACGTTTCCGCGCGGCCGTCATCGTGTGTCAGCGCAATTGAGCGAATGCCGAACAGCCGATCGAGCACCGGCACGGCGCGGTCGAAATGCTCGCGCAGCCTGGCGCCGGCCCATTCACGCTTGAAGAGCCCCGCCGCCGCCGGCGACGCGGCCCCGGCGAGGCCAGGGTCGAAGACGATCGCCTCGATCCCCTGGCTGCGCGCAAGCGCCGCCGCCTGCGACCCGAACAATCCGCCGCCGACCACCAGCAATTTTGTCATCGACCAACCATTTCAGGCTGCTGGACAGCCGTCATTTTGAGAGGTATGATGTATTATCGGGTTCTGCCCACGAATCTGCGCGAACCGAGCATATCATGCAAATTCAAGTTAACGGCCAACTGATCCCTCAGGGAGGCGGCGACAACATTCCTCTTTCACGCTCCCCGCTCATCGTGGGCCGACGTGAATCCAGCGATATTTGCCTGCAATTTCCCAACGTTTCCGGCAAACACTGCGAGCTGATCTTCAAGGACGGCCTCTGGATCCTCCGCGATCTCGAAAGCACCAACGGCGTCAAGGTCAACGGCATCCGCGTCAATTCCGGCGCCAAGAAGGTGCTGCACACCGGCGACGTGCTGACCATCGGCAAGCGTGTCTTCACCCTGCAATACATCCAGACTGGCCGCCCGAGCGATCTCGAGGAGTACGAGGAAGAACTCGAGAACGCAATGAACATCCCGCTGCTGGACAAGGCCGGCCTCACCCATGAACCGCGCCACGGCCGTCGCGCCCGCTCCGACCAGCCAAGTCCTCCCGCGGACGCGGAATAGCTACCGGGATCATCAGCCGATGAGTTTTTGCGGTTCGCGGCGACCCATCCAACCATTCTCGGCCCGTGCGCCATGCCCATTGGCATGGGAAGGCTTGCATTGACCAGTCCTACAAATCTAAGCCTTGACGGGACATTATTGATGACTGCGCAGGTAATGTCGGGAGGGCGAGGCTCCTGCCGAGCCGTGAAGCCGCCGAAAGTTCATGGCTCGGCAGGAGCCTC
>DASRSQ010000733.1:0-6269 GCA_035656475.1 Gemmataceae bacterium
TGAAGCGAAGATTTTCAGTCCCTTCCGTGTTCACGCCTCGTCCTTCCAAAAATTGGGCTGTTCCCCAACTTCTGAGGAGAAATACTTAGCGTGACTTAACGCGGCCGTTCGGCTGGGCTGACCGGAAAGTCTCTCAGGAAAATTTCGATTGCATTCAGCGTGGCTTCGCCGCGGATGACAACGTTCGGGCCTTGACTGGTAACTCGAAGGCCATCGACGATCTCTGCGATTGGTTGAAGCTTCTTTTTCTCCCTGGCTTGTTGGTGTGCGAGAACGCGCAGGCTGCGCAAGCCATTGATGCCTGCCGCCGCGATCTTGCTGGCCATCTCCGCATCGCGAACCTGAATGCCGAGATGGAACTCGAGCTCCTGGCTCAAGCGAAGCGAGGCTGAAACGCTCTGGCAGGTATCGAGCGCGGCCACGGCGGTGTCGGCATTCGGGATGGATGCATTTTCGAGCAGCCTCGCCAGTGCAGGTCCGGTCGCAACCAGGCGGATGGAATGGTCATCGCCGGACTCCAGCGTGATTCCCTTCGCCAAGTTGGACTTCCGCGAGCCATTGCAACGTTCCATGGCTTCGGTCAGCGCCTCGCGCGTCGTGGCCGCGATCAAAGTGCTGCCGTTAACCAGTGCGGCATGATGGACGGTCTTGCCGGCGCCGGTCATCTGATAAAAAGTTGCCGAGCCTGTCATGGTCAACTTGACCTGCTCGGGACGTTTTTTTGCCAGTTCGGCCAGCCGGTCAGCCAATTTCAGAGGGACGAAATCGCCTTCCAGAGCGAGAAAGGTGACTTGTGGCGTCTTGGCTTGCGGGCCCGCAAAGGTGATCGCGTTCAGGTCGTTGACCAGGTCCAGCCCCGCGTCCTGCACGCACGCCAATACCGGCAGCTCGCGAGCGGCTCGCTTGAGCATGGCGCGCGGCTGGTCGAGAGCATCCTTCTCACGCGAAACGCGCTTGCTGGTCCGGATCTGTTTCAGATTTACGCCGACCACCAGCTCGGTATTATCGGGAAGGCACTTGACATCCAGGGCGTGCGCGGCCGCGCCGGTCGCGACGAAGAAGGCCGTGGCAGGCAAAACGAACAGGCGCCACGTCAACATGACAAACTCCTTCGAAAAGCTCCAAATCTATGATGCAAAGCTATCTCGGACGATGACGATGCGCGGAGTCGTGTCGATGATGTAGACGGCGTCACGTTCCGAAATCTCACCGTCCTTGCCCTCGAGCTTGATGTGGACCCTGCATCGAACCTGGCGGCCGGACAACGCCCCTTTTTCCATCGTGAAATCGAGCAACCGTTTGCCGGCCCGCCAATCGTCCTCATTCATGATGATGGACGGCTTCCCCTTTTCGAGGTCCTGGGGCGATTTGCCGCTCTTCCAGGCATCAAGACCGGTCTGCAGCGCCTTGTCGGCCACGTCCAGATTTGCATTGGGAGCAAGTCCGCGACTGCAGCCGAATTGAATCAAGAGGATGAGCGCAAACACGATCGTGAAACGTTGCATGCTTGTTCCTCAATTTCGTCACATGTGATTTGTCACAGCCAGGATCTCGGGTGGGCGAAGCTCCTGCCGAGCCGTCAGGTTGCTGAAGGCTCAAGGTTGGGCAGGACCTTGCCCTGGCAGGTCCCCGAATTCTGGCGGTGAGAGGGCGCTAACGCTGTTTGGGCGCTACACGCGGTGCTGCCTCATCCAGCATCAGCATGATTAGCACCTGTTCCATCTCCGAGGGCCGGTACCCGAATGGTCCGCGGCCTCCCTTGTAAGCGACGCGTCCCTGCGTATCGACGATGTACAATCGATCGGGCATGCCGCTGTAGGCGATACCGACGCGATCATCGATCTCGTCCACCACCATCGGAATGGTCATCTTGAGGGACGCGCAGCACGTCTTGGCGGTCTCGCGCCGCTCAGCGAGGTCCTTGTGATGGGGGACGGATATGCCCAGCTTGTCGTTGCTTGGCAATGTCCAGCCGTCCGATGCATGAGCTTCGCGAATATAGACGGCGACGAATTCCACTTTGTCCTTGTATCGACGATGCAGATCTTCCAGGACCCCAAACTGGGATCGGAAAGGCGGTCAGGTGAAACTGCCGAAGATGAGCACCTGTGGCTTCTTTCCCTTGTGTTCGGCGAGGTCCAGTTTCGACTTGCCGTCCACGGTGGAGAGAGTGAACGTCGGCGCCACGGAGCCGACCGGCGGCCCCTCGCTGACCGACCCGACATCGCCGGCGATGTACGAGCACAAGACGGCCAGGCGATTGGACGTGGACGGAGTTTTCTTGCCCCCACCCGCGCCTCCCTTGCCTCCCTTCCCACCGAACTTGCGTTCCATGAACAGGGGCAAGAGATCGTCTTGCGCGATATAGCCGCGGCCGCGGCTGAGTGCGTCAAACCAGAGCTTCCACTCGTCGTGAGTGATCTGGCCATTGCCGTCGCGATCGATCTGCGAGAACAAGGGCTTGGCCCTGGCGCTCGCCTTGGCGAGTGGGGTGTCGCCATTCCAATCGAAGTCATCGGCGCGCAAGAGGCCGTCGCCGGTCTTGTCGAGCGCCTCGAACCATTCGCGGGGGCCGGCGAATTCCGAAAGGGAGATGGCGCCGTCGCCATCTTTGTCGAAGCGTTGCCTGAGCCAGTCCCAGGTGTAGCGGGGCTGGCTGGGCCGGTACCAGCCGCCGCCCCCCGTGCCGCCGCGGGCATCGGACGCCATGAACAGCAGATGCGCCACGGCCTCGCGCTCGATGAGCCAGCTCAGGCCCTGCTTGACTTGCGCACCGCCATGGTTTTGCGTGTCGAGCAGCAGGCGATTCAGTTGTCCGGATTTCGTGGGCTCCTGTGCGCGGGAGATGCTTGGTGTTTGCAGAAAAATCCCGAGCACGACAGCGAGGGGGCCCAAGCACGCATAGCAGTTCTTGGTCATGATGATTGCCTCCTGTGTTAAAAATCGCCCGGAATGTCGCCCGTTGCACGGGTGCCGAGGGCTCGCCAGGTTGGAAGGCTAATGCTATTGACCACGAAGCGAACGGAGCCGTCGCACAGCAGCAGGTTCAGGCCGCCGGTGTGATCGCTGTTGGCGTTGACGCAGAAGCGCAGGTTGCCCGGGAAGCCACAGTTGGTGGAGTTAGGGGGGCCGCAATGCAGGTACGCGGTGCCGGTGGCGCTGTCATTGAGCCATTCGCCGCCGGCCGAAAGCCACTGATAGGTCAGGTTTGTGGTGTCGATGCTCTGGCAGAGGGAGTAGGCCTGATCGATGGTCGTGGGAGCGCCCAGGCTGGACGCATTCAGCCAGTCCTGCGGACTGTATTGTGCGTTGTTGAAGTCCCCCTTGCGCAGCTCCGAGAATGCCGCGGTGTTGCTTGATCCGTCCGTGATTTGGACCAGGGTGATGCCGCGGCCCGTCTCGTGCAAGCTGAAAACGCCGTTGGCCGTGGTGCTGGTCTGAAAGAACCATGGCTCGGTGCCATAGTTGGCGAAGTAGTTATTGCCTCCCTGGCCGGCGGGCGTCTGCTGGTTCCGATCCGACGGGCATAGCAGCATCGGAATGGACACGCCGGTGGGCCCGGCATTGGTGGCACCGGTCGCCTTCGATGTGAAGTCGATCGTCCGATAGAGCGGATCCTGTTCGACGTAAGGCAAGAGCTGGGTGATAACGGTGAAGCCCAGGCTGTTGGAGCCCGGCGGAAACGCCTTGTAAACGCTGTGATAGTTGTGCAGGCCAACCCCAATCTGCTTGAGATTGTTCACACATTGCGTGCGTGCGGCGGCTTCACGCACCTTTTGCACCGCCGGCACCAGCAGGGCAATCAAGATGGCGATGATGGCTATGACCACTAGCAATTCGATCAACGTGAATGCAGAGCGACGATTCATGGAATGGTCCATTTCGAAAAAAAAGTGATTACGTCAATGAAAAATAACGGAACACATCGAGACCGCTTAGTAAGCGGGCGATCCTTGCAATCGGAAGCTATTGGTTCGAGCAAACGATCCGGTCCCATTTCCGCCTAGCAGCGCAGGAAATGGCCCGGTCCTTTTTGGAGTGGCAATCGGATCGCAGCCAATTACCGGTTGCGCACCCGCGAAATGTGCAGGTGCGGACTCAGATTGGCAGGCGAAATCCAGCCGGAGACGTGATCAGACCGATCGGGGAGGATGAAAGATGGAATCTTGACAGGCAGACAGCAACACGGGCAACTCGGCGTTCGCACCGCGCGGCAGAGAATCAACACAGGGGACTTGACCCAGGGCAGGAAGATTTGCCGATTCGTTGCTTCTCTCCGCGGAACTTGGCATCGGCAAGGCAGAAGGGGGCGCGTCCCCCGAACAGAACGGCCCTTCGCAACGCTGGCTCTCCAGGGGGCAGCGAGTGCATCGGCCGTCATGAATCGAAACCGCCAAACGGTTCCACATCTCCTTCAAATCACGAGTGAACTGAGATAGCCACGTTCGCGGCCTGGCACAGGTGAAAGAGGGTAGGGACGGAGCAGTGCCCGGCTCGGTATTCGACGCCGCTGGCGGCTCGTAGAAGCGCGTGTCAAGCCAGACCTGATGGGTCCCGCAACGCGCCTCCGCATCGTTCGGCAGGAGAAATGGCAACAGAATCCCCGCCGCGAGGAGAGCGGATTTCAAGAGCACCCAAGAGGTCGTTGCCCGCGACTTCATGGAGAAACCATGCCGTGACACTTTGGAAATTCAACTTGATGATAATCCAATTAATGTGAGCGGGCAAGAAAATAATCCGAAATCGGCCAAATCAGTGGCACCGTGTCCAGAAAGGTGAGACCGGGGCTAGGGCTGCGTATCGCAGAATGGAGACGGTCTGACGTGCGAGAAACCGGGGGAGGCGCGCCCGCCAGCGGGGCGGGACGCGCCGCGGATCCGAGCCCTCACGAATCCAGGTAGTCGAGCAGCTTCACCGTGCCCCAGATGGTGCCGACGACAACGGCACCCGCCAGCACGATCGGTGCGGCGGCGGTTGCCGCGGCGCCCACCGCGGCGGCCTTGGCGGCAAGCACCGCTCCGCCAGCCGCAACGGCGCCACCGACGCTGGCCCCATTCGCTGCCGCCGCTCCCACCGCCGAGCCCACCTGGGCCGCCATCGGTAACTGCTGGTACGGCTTCGGCGTCATGGCATGCTTCGTCACCGCCCCAACTACCGCTCCCACTCCCGCGTATGCCGATTGTTTCGCCACAGCTTCCACAACCTTGTCCTGATCCATTTTCATACCCCTTATGTTGCGGCCCGTTGATTGTTTCTCGTTCGTCCTCACTTTCTCCGGACGCGTGACCGCCTCAGATGGACAAAAAATCCAGAATCCTCCATAGAATTTTCAAGGAAGACCGAAACACCACAGCAGCAGGACGTTCTGACAACGGCGCATCAGGGCGGCGGCTCCTCTTCCTCGACCTCAAACAAATGAGCGAGGTCCGGATTTCGAATGCTCTGCCCTCACCCCCGCCCCCTCTCCCAAAAGAAGAGGGGAGAAGACGCTGAGATTCCATGACACCTGAGCCTGACGACAACTGGGATGCCTGCCTGGCGGAGCTGGTGCGTCATGCGGTCCGGATGCTGCGCCCGCAAACGCGCAGCGTGGTCGATCCCGAAGATGTGGTCGCCTCCGCCCTGGCCAGTTACTTTGCCGTGCGCGACACCAATACCGCTACTAGTCCAGACGAGAATTTCCTCGCCTTTCTCTTAAATGGCGTCAGGCGTCACTGCGAAAAATGGAATATGCGGACACGTCGCCATCCGTCGATCTCCTATCACGCGACGGACCAGGCCAGGGAGCTCGCCCAGGAACCGACGGCGCCGTTGTCGCTGGAGGATCAGACGCGCGCGTTTGACGAGGTGGTCGAGTTCATCGCCAGGGACTTGCTCGACAACGAGAAAGAAGTCTTTCTGATGCTGATCGAAGGACTGACCGTGAGTGACATCAGCAAGCGCGTCGGCTGTGTCGAGCGAACCGTCCGGCGTTGCCGCAAGAAGATCGTGGAGCGCGTGCAGTCGCTGCAGGCGCCGAGTTGATCGTGAAGGTCGCCCTCGACGGGGAGCCAGCCCGATGACGCAGGTAAATCGCTCGACCATTTCGCAGTCCCCGCATGAGCGCGTCACGGTGGTCCTACATGAATTCGAGCGGCAATGGCGCAGCGGCCAGCGGCCGGCTCTGTTCAAGCATGTGCCGGCGCCAGGCCAGGAAGGGCGGCGCGAAGCCGTCATCGAGCTGGCACACCTCGATTTGACCTATCGCCTGCGCAGCGGCGACGAGGTCC
>DASRSQ010000734.1:0-4795 GCA_035656475.1 Gemmataceae bacterium
AAGCTCACGCGATCGTCGGCCTGGCGTTTGCGATGCCGGGAGCTTATGTCATTTTTCTTCGTGTTTCCAAACGGCTTGAATGGGCAACGATACGCTACTTGACGAAGGAAGAGGGACTTTATTGCAATCCTCTGGTAACCAGTTCATTCAATGACCGATTATTCGATTGATAGGATGGCGAGACAGAAATGCGACGCTACAACAAGCCGCGCAGCACGCCGCAGGGGGAGCATCGGGCGGTGCTGCTGGATGAGGTGCTGCGAGTGATCGCGCCGCGTGCCGGCATGGTCGTCGTCGACTGCACGGTTGGCTGGGCCGGGCACAGCGCCGAACTGCTGACGCGCATCGGCCCCGGCGGATTGTTAATCGGCCTCGACATGGATGCGGAGAATCTGCCGAAGGCGCGCGAACGGCTCGAAGCGGTTGGGCATTCGTTTCACCTGCATCATTCCAACTTCGCCGGCCTGCAACAGGCACTCGCGGCTCACGGTATCGAACGCGTTGACGCCATCCTCGCGGACCTCGGCATGTCGAGCATGCAGGTCGATGATGCCGCGCGTGGCTTCTCCTATGCGCGCGACGGCGCCCTCGACATGCGCATGGACCGCTCGCGTGGCCGCACCGCTGCCCAACTGCTGGCCACGATCGCCCCCGACGAACTGGCGCAGCATCTACGCACGCTCGGCGACGAGCCGGACGCGGAGCGCATCGCTGCCGCCATTGCGGAGGAACGTGCGAAGACGCCGATCTCAACCACGAAGCAGCTCGCGAGCATCATCCAGGCCGCAACGCGTCAAGAGAACTGGCGCCTGCATCCGACGGCCGGCAAGTGGAACACGCATCCGGCGGCGCGCACGTTTCAGACGCTGCGCATCCTCGTCAATCGCGAGCTGGCCAATCTCGAGCATCTCCTGCGGCTGGTGCCGATGTGCCTGAATCCCGGCGGCTGTGTCGCGATCATCAGCTTCCACAGCGGCGAGGATCGCCTGGTGAAGGCATCGCTGCGCGCGGGACATGAGACCGGCATCTACGAAGCGATCTCGGCCGACCCGCTGCATGCATCGTTTGCGGAGCGAACGGCGAATCCGCGCAGCCGATCGGCGAAGTTGCGCTGGGGACGACTGGCGAGGGAATGATTATTTGCGCGGGAACTGCATTTTGCCAAAAGGCCGGAACCCCTTGGAATTGGGGGCTGCTGGTCCTTTGACAGCGACAGCCGTTTCCGAGGCCTGCACCCATGCCTTGGTTTCGTTGACCCACTCGGCGAAGTCGGGCTTGCGGTCCTGCACGTCCTTGACCATCTGCACGCGCTTGTCTCTGGCCTTGGAGTCAAACACTTCCGCCAGCTTTGCCTTCGCCCCGACGTGATTGTGGTGCATGGCGTCGGTCACTGCCAGGCCGAGCTTGCCCGTGAAATAGTAGGCCGACGGCGGCTTGCGCTCGCACATGCGCTTGAACAGCGCCTCGGCATCGGCAATCTTGTCTTCGCGGAGATAGTGGACCGCGAGGTCGATGCAGTCATCGACGCCGCCCGGCCGAGGGGAGTTGTCTTTGAGGTGCAGGTCGACCGATTGCTTGAGCGCCGCCAGGGCAGCCTCCTTGGCGGGCTCGGCGGGCGGCTTGACTTCAACAGGTTGCGGGCGCTGGTCCGCTTGATCCGGCGCACTCGCGCCCCACCACGCCAGGCCGACCGCCAGCACCAGCACTCCCACGATGCCCGCGAGTATTGTCGCGCCGCCGCCCAGTGCCAGAATGAAGATCCATCTCTTCGAAGGCACTGCTGGCGCGGATTCGTTGCTTTTCTTGTTCGACTTGCTCGCCCTGCTCACCTGGCGAGGCTCGTCCGTTGTTTCCCTGGACCCGCCCTTGCCCGACGTACCCGGTTCGCGCGGAACGTCGACTGCGGGTCGAGCGGGAGAAGCCTGGAAGGCGGTACTGGCAGGCTGCGGGTCCGCGGGCGTATCGGTGATCGTAATCGTCTGGGTTCCGCCGACGATCGCTTGCTTTACCCTGGCGACATCCTGAACCAGTTCGCGTGCCGTGGCGTGGCGCTCGGCCGGATTCTTCGCCAACATCTTGTGGACGACCGCACACAGCGGCGCGGGCAGGCCGGTGCGCATCGTCAACAGATCAGGAGGCACCTCGCGCACGTGCTTGGTGGCCACCTCGAACGCCGTCATGCCGGTGAACGGCAGCGTGCCGGACAGCATCTGATAGCAGGTCACGCCGAAGGAATAGATATCGCTGCGGCCATCGAGTTCCTTCCCTTCGATTTGCTCCGGGCTCATGTACAACGGCGTGCCGACGGCGGCGCCCGCACGCGTCAGGTCGATCCGTTCCTCCGCATCCAGACAGCGCGCGAGCCCGAAATCGGCGACCTTCGCCAGCGCCTTGCGCGTGATCAGAATGTTTTCCGGCTTGATATCGCGATGAACGATTCCCAGTTCGCCCGCGCGATCCAGCGCGCTTGCCACCTGCCGCATGATCGAAAGTACGAGACGAACGTCCAGCGGCGCGTTGCGTTCCATGTACTCGCGCAGGCTGACTCCCTCGACATACTCCATCGCCAGATACCAGCGCCCCTCATGCTCGCCAACCAGATAAGCCTGCACGACATTGGGATGATTGAGCTTGGCAATGGTCGTTGCTTCGGCCTGAAAACGCGCCAGCGACACGGCGTTGTTGGCGATGTCATCGCGCAACATCTTGATGGCAACATTGCGTTTAAGCGAAATCTGTTCGGCGAGAAAAACCTGGCCCATGCCTCCCTGGCCCAGCTTGCGCAATAAGCGAAAATCACCAATGGTCGCGCCGATGTAGTCATCGACGGAAGGGGTCGCAGTTTGCTGGCGAGCGGTCATGAGCGTGATCCATCGTGTTGGAGTCCGACAGGTATCCTGGTATATCGGAATCAACGAGCCGCCGAGTGCCGTGTTAGACAGGGGGATGTCGCGATTTCATTTATTCCTCACATTTGACGGCTACGATTTTTCCTGATCTGCGGAATACCCGTCTGTGGCTTTGCAAAAGGTGACGGATGAACCTCCGACGGTAATCAAACGCCGACAGCGAATGCGGTCTACACGTATGTCTGGCGTCTCGCATAATAGCGGCATCGTTTGTCAGGGATTCTTGTTTGCAAATGTCCCGGCCCGATATTGCCGCTGACGTCTTCAAACACAGAGCCCACCGAGGACGCAGAGTCGCTGAAGGTGAGAGTAGTTCGTGCCATGGTTTGCTGGCCATCGAGAGGATCATCGGCTGATGATCCTGTGGTCAGGATGTGAGAATCTTGCATGAAAACAGTCCGCATGGGCCGAACGGGCCTCAAGGTCTCCGAGATCTGTCTCGGCACGATGACGTTTGGCTATCAGTGCGACGAGAAGACGTCGTTCGCGATCATGAGCAAGGCCGCGGACCACGGCGTCTATTTCATCGACACCGCCGACGTCTATCCGGTGCCGCCGAGCCTGGAGACGGCGGGGCGGACCGAGGAGATCGTCGGCCGCTGGCTGAAAGGGCAGCGCGACCACTTTGTGCTGGCCACCAAGTGTCGCATGAAGGTCGGCCCCGATGCCAACGACGAAGGCCTGTCGCGCCGGCATATTATCAAGTCGGTTGACGAGAGCCTGCGCCGGCTGCAGACCGACTACATCGATCTCTATCAGCCGCACATGTTCGACACAGACACGCCGCTCGACGAGACGATGCGGGCGCTCGACGATGTGGTCCGCCAGGGCAAGGTGCGTTACCTCGGCTGTTCGAATTTTGCCGCCTGGCAGGTCGCGCTGTCGCTTGGCGTCAGCATGGCTCACGACTGGGCGCGATTCGACTGCGTGCAGCCGCGCTACAACCTGCTGCATCGCGACATTGAGGCGGAGCTGATGCCGCTCTGTCGCGACCAGGGGCTTGGCGTGATTGCGTATAATCCCCTGGCGGGCGGCTTCCTGACGGGGAAGTATCAATCGCTGGAAGCATCGCCGCCTGAGAAGACGCGGTTCACCCTCGGCAAAACTGGCGACCTGTATCGCGAACGCTACTGGCAGCAAGCCCAGCTCGAGGCGGTGCAGGCCCTGAATGGATTCCTGCAGCCGCGCGGCAAGTCGCTGTTGCAGTCGGCAATCGCGTGGGTGCTGGCGCAGCCGGGGATCACGTCGGCGATCGTCGGGGCGAGCAAGCCGGAGCAGCTCGATGCGAGTCTGGCCGCGGTCAACGTGAAGCTGGATGCGGAAGAGATGGATGCGTGCAACCGGGCGTGGTTTCATTTGCCGCGCCCGATGGTGGCGCCGAGATAGGAGAGGATCGGTCGATGTGGACGTGCCCAAAGTGTGCCGAGCAAAACGAGGACAACTTTCAGATTTGCTGGAAGTGCGCGAGCGACGAGTCGGAGATGGAGACGCGCGTGACCGCGGAGCCGCCGCCGATTGTTCCCAGGCAGATGCGTGAACCGAAGTTGCGCTCGGGGGCATCGATCATTGTCCGAATTCTGATCGCGTTCATCGTCGGCGGCATTTTCGGCGGAGCGGTGTTTCAAGCCGTCTATCGTACGACGGACCCGGTCATCGTTGGCACGTGGGCCCTCATTTCGGGACTCTGCCTGGCGGGCGTCATCGGCATCTATTTCTGGGTGATCTTCCCGTACGTGCCGGGCACGGAACGGGAAGTGACGGAAACGCCGGAAGGCTAAAGCGCGCTCAACCTGCCAGTTCATTCAAGCAATCCGCGAGCATCGCTTCCACTTCTTTGCGATTGACTTCACGCAAGGGACCAGCGAGGGCCGCGCGAAAAAGATTGG
>DASRSQ010000735.1:0-8460 GCA_035656475.1 Gemmataceae bacterium
AAAGTAGAGTAGCCCTGAATCGCGATCGGTATCTCATTACGGACTCCTATGAGTTTCTGTTTACTTCTCAGGCACTATACCGACGCTCGCATGGCCTCCGTCGAAGATGCACCGTTCACCGAATGGGCCAGCCGATCTCGGTGAAGCTTAAGCCAGCGGGCGCGGCGGACCCAGTAAAATCGCACAGGCAGAAACAGATCGACAACTTCGTCGGAGATCAACAATCCACCAAGCACGGGGAGGGCCATCGGCGCAAGAATCTCACCCCCCACGCCCTTGGCAAAGACCATCGGAAAGATGGCAATGATGGCCACGCCCTCGGTCAGAAGTTTTGGGCGAAGCCGGTGGACCGCACCCTCGATCACAGCCTGGCGCAGCTCTTCAAGCGACTGGATATTCTCCAGGCCACCCCGCTTCTCAATTGCCTCGCGCAGGTATACGAGCATGATAATGCCGGTTTCAGTCGCCATGCCGAAACAGGCGATGAAGCCGACCCAAACTGCGACGCTGAAGTCCATTGGCGGTGCGTCCCACCCCTGCATGATCTTTGGAAAGAGGTACATGAAGAACGCGCCGCCGGCGAGTGCCTCTGGCACGGCCAGCATCATCAGTCCCGCGTCGGCTAGATCGTTGTAGGTGAGATAGAGGATCACGAAGATCAATACGATCACCGCCGGGAAAACAAAACGCAACGTGCGCGCAGCACGCACTTGGTGCTCGAATTCGCCACTCCACTCGATATGAACGCCTTCGGGTAAGTGGACCTTTTGCGCGACGACGCGCTGCGCCTCATCGACAAATCCAACGATGTCGCGCCCGCGCACGTTCAACGTAACGTAGTTCAACAGACGACCATTCTCGCTTTTGATCATCGCTGGTCCTTCGACGATCTGCACATCGGCCACAGCACTCAGCGGGATCAGGGGCTTTCCCTTCGCGGCATGAGCCGGAGTGGCACCGTGGCCGGTAGCGCTCTTACCATCCGAAGCGCCCATCGCATTCGGATTTGAGCTTGTCGATGCCCCCATTCCGCCTGCGTTTGCGGCGCTTGACATGTTCCCCGCGCTTACGAGTAGGCGGCGAATGTTTTCTTCGTCGTTGCGGCTGGCTCTGGCGTAGCGGATGCGGACCGGGAACCGATCACGCTTTTCGACCGTGAATGTTACCGCCCGCCCGGCAAGCGCCACTTCAATTTCGTTCTGTATATCCTCGACCGAGATGCCATAACGAGCTGCCTGCTGGCGATTGATTTTGATCTCTACGTATCCCTTCCCCATGATGGGAGCCGCGATCGCGTCGCGAGCACCATTGACAGGCTTGAGTGCGGCTTCAATCTCCTTGCATACGCGATCGATTGAATCAAGATCAGGCCCAAAAACCTTCACGCCGATGTCAGTGCGCACACCAGTGGAAAGCATCTCGATTCGGTTGATAATTGGCTGGGTGAAGATATTGCTCCAGCCGGGCACTTGAAGCACTCGCCCCATCTCGTCGTCAACCAGATCGCCTTTCGGCCCTGTTTTTCGAGGCCAGAGGAATACTTGTTGTGAGAAGGGCTTTTCTAGTTCCTCTCGCATGCCTTCAAAGGGGGCAAAAGCGCCTGTCTCAACTGGCTGGCCGAGTTGCGAGCGGACTGCCGATTCCGCAAAGAAGCGCGCTAACTCACCCTCATGTGAAGCCGGCAAAAGGCCGGCAGTTTTTGCACCTTTGACAGTCTCTTCGATGGCATACCACGTGAAGGCTTCGGTCCCGAGGTCGAAGAGTTCCCAATTCACGTCGTGAACTCGCTCGCGCCACAGGCGCATGCGCTCGTTCTCGATGTCGGCGTTCACCGCGCTGGCGAACGTCTCGCGCTCGGCACCAAAGAATTCCTCGAAGTCGCTGACAAGCCGTCGTGCCGACGTTTCGCGCAATTCCAGACTTTGCACGATGTCGCCAATCGCTCCCATCTGTGACAGCGAACTGGCCACGTCCTGGCATAGTGCCGTCGTGTCCTCAATGGAGGGTGTCTTGGCGAACCAATACCCGTAGTTCGGAGTCAACTCGGCAGCCAGGCGATTGATTTCGTTCTCTTCGCTGCTGTCTTCCGGCCAGGAGAGGTGGCCCGCCTCGCGCATGCGACGCGCAACGTCAGCGATCGCAAACCTCGTCAGCACGGGCCGCAGCTCTTCCTCGAATTCTCCATATCTCCGTAGTGCCAGCTCGCGCATTGTCTCGTCGAAGCGCTCCAGCGCCTTTTGGCTGGCATCCACAATGAGGCCGTTGCGATCAGCCTCGGTCTTTGGTGGCTCGACGAATCCTTGCTCCTCTAGTGCCGTCAACACTCGCTCCGTCTGTTTCGCCGCATCAGCGTACTTGAGCACGCGCTTTGGCCAAAGCTCCTTCGGCCTGAAGTTGACAAAGGTCTCAACCATATCAAGGGGCGCAGGATCGGTTGGAGTATCCGCCCGGCCCCCCTTGCCGATGACCGACTCGACTTCGGGAAAACCGCGCAAGAGAGCATCTCTCGCCTTCAAGTCGTCGCCAGACTGAGTGACACTCGCCCGGGGAACCGTGATAGGCATATCAAGTGTTGTTCCTTCATCGAGAGCGGGCATGAAAGCCACCCCGATCTTTGTGAACGAGTAGGCCCAAATGCCAATCCACACGAGACTCGCGAGCGAGGTTGCGCGCCAGATCGTGACGCTGTCGAGGCGAAACGCGACGTAGAACAACCCGACACTAACAGCGGTCGCAACGCAATAGAGAAACCATTTGAGAATGGCTACGGCACCCACCAGAGGAAGCGTTGCGGTAGCATCGCTTAGTTTCATGCCCCCCATGAGAAGCGCTGCGATGACGCCTAGCAGCACCGTTGCGAGGCTAACATCCCTGAGCCAATGGCCTGTCTTCCCCTTCGTGAAAATCACCGTCAGCGACGTAACCATCGCAAACACAAGGAGGAAGGTGTTGCGCCAGGCCTCTTCGGATGCACCCTGACCCATGACGGCCTGCAAGGGAAACATACCCGCGGCAAGGATGAGAAGAACGGCAAACATCCACATCACAAGATTCCGTCGCGGCAATGCCCAGGTCAGCAGCGGCTTGTAGATATTGATGAAACTACGGACGATCCAATTCTCTTCCTCGCTGCGCAGACGGCCCTTGATGAATGTCGGGATCAGCGCCGGCACGAGGGTCACCGAAATCAATGCCACGCCGAGCATGGCGAAGCTCTTCGTGAAGGCGAGTGGATGAAACAGCTTCCCTTCGCGACCGCTGAGCATGAACACTGGAATAAATGACAACAGCATGATCATCACGGAAAAGAAGATCGGCCGCCCGACCGTACGGCAAGGCTCGATCACCATTTCGCGAATATCGCCAGAGACCTTTCGATCGCCAAAATGGTCTTTTAGATGGTGCGTGGCGTTTTCGGTCATCACGATTGCCTGATCGACCAGGATGCCGATCGAGATCGTGATGCCGGCCAACGACATGATGTTCGCTTGAATGTCGATGATGCCCAATTGTCGCAGTACCCACATCAGCAGAAACGAGAACAGGACAGAAAGCGGCAACGTGACGCAAATCACAAACACGCTGCGCACGTGCATCAAGATGAGCAGAATCGCGACCGATGCGATCAGCATCTCGTGCCACATCACTTCCGAGAGCGTATGGATCGCCCCATGAATCAGCCGAGTGCGGTCGTATGCCGCGACGATGTGGACGCCCTCGGGAAGACCCGGCTGAAGTTCTTGGATCTTCTCCTTCACCCGCTCGGTTACGGCCAATGGGTTGCCGCCGTGCCGCATCAGTACGACGCCGCCCGTTACCTCATTGCCATCCTTCTCATAAACACTGCGACGAAACTGAGTGCCGAGTTGCACCGAAGCGACAGTCTTCACGTAAATGGGTGTGCCATTTACCTCTTTGATGACAGTGTCCTCAATATCGTTCTTGTCTTTGATCCAGCCGACACCGCGAACGATGTACTCGGCATTATTCTTTTGGACAACTCCACCGCCAGCAGGCATGTTGCTTTGGCCAACGGCCGAATACAGTTCTCCAAGCGTGATACCATAGGCGCGTAGGTCCTCTGGCCGCACGTCGATCTGGTACTCAAGTGGCGTACCGCCGACAATCGCCACGTCGGCCACGCCCGGTGCCGCATTGATCTGCGGGCCGATGTAGAACTTGTTGAGCGCCCACAGCCGACCCGATTCGATCGGATGTTTGGGGCTTGTTTCGACGGTGTACCAATAGACCTGGCCCAATGCCGTGGCATCAGGTGCAAGGTAAGGCACGACTCCCGGCGGCAGGTACGTATTGGCCTGCCCGAGCTTTTCCGTGACCCGTTGCCGAGCAAAGTAGAAGTCGATCCCGTCATCGAAGATGATCGTGATCATCGAGAAATTGAACTCGCTCGATGAGCGAACCGCCTTGACGCCTGCCAGGCCTTGCAGCTTGCGCGATAACGGATATGTGACTTGGTCCTCGATTTCGCGCGGGCTGCGGCCCATCCAGTCGGTGAACACGATCACCTGGTTCTCGCTCAGATCGGGAATGGCATCAATGGGCGTATTGAGCACCGCGTACACGCCCGCGATCGAGAGCGCCGCCGCCAGGATCAATACCAGGAAGCGATTGCGAATCGAAAGTTCGATCAATTTCTCGATCATTTTCTAAGCCATCCCATTCAAATAGCGAGTCTCTTTATCTTCGCCACTTACTATTCGTCGTCCGCTTTTTTTAACTCGACTACTTTGGCTAGCGTCGCCTTCGGATTCGCCATCGCCTTGCGCTCGCATCCTTTGCAGCAGATAAAGACCGGCTGCCCTTCGATAGTGAGCTTCGGCGGCGTGCCCATCGAGCCAAGACGGCCGCTTGACACTGGGCAATTCATTTGTTGCTCGGCTTGCAGCCGATCTTCCTTTGACAGCTTGGCAAGTGCGGCATTGGCTTTCTTCATTTGTTCGACCGTCTGCAACGTGGCTTTCGGATTGGCCTTCGCCTGCTTTTCGCAACCTTCGCAGCAAAGGAAGACCGGCTTGCCATTGAGCATGATTTTTTTGGGCGCGCCCATCGCGCCCAGCCGTTCTCGCGGCATCGTTACGCAGAACCTCTGCGCCTCGGCTAGTACCTTGTCAGCCCCTGGCAGTTCGGCCAGCGCCGCCTGAATCTCCGCTTCTTGTTCCGCAGGACTTTTCTCGTTTTGAGGATCGGCCAGGAGTTGACCGGTCGCCACCGCGACTAACAAGGCGGCAAACGTGAATTCGAGAGCGCGTTTCATCATTTACTCCTCACGGATGCTGGTTTGCAGATGGAAACAAAAACTCGAAACTATTGCTGGGACTTGCTGCGTAGTTCCTTTACCGTCGCAAGAGTCTTGGCCGGCTTCGCGAGCGCGCGCTTAGTGCAGCCCTCGCAGCAAACTAATACGGGCTGACCATCAACCATGACCTTGATGGGTGTACCCATCGAGCCAAGTCGGCTGTCCTTCAGCACGGGACAGAAGCGTTGCGATTCGGCGAGAGTTCGATCGTCGGCTGATAGCTTGGCGAGCGCACCTACTATCTCTTGTTCGGCGTTCGCGACATCGGTCATCTCGCCTGCGCCGTCGGCCGGCGGCGTGACTTCGGTCGGTTTGTCAGTGTCCTTTGCATCGGGGTCGTGTGCCTTGGCAGGCGCTGCATCTCGCAGTTCCACGACCTTCGCGAGCGTTCCTTGACGATCAGACATGGCACCTCCCTTGCATCCGGCGCAGCACAAAAACACGGTCTGGCCGTCAATGACAATCTTGACGGGCTCTCCCATCGACCCCAACCGATTGTCCGTAAGGATCGGGCAGAATCGCTGGGCATCGGCGAGCGCGCGATCAGCAGGTGAGAGCTTGGCCAGGGCGGCGCGAATCTTCGCGTCGGGGTCTTCGGGCGTTGATGCGCGCACCGTTGTGACGCTCGACTGCCCACCTGAAGAGCCGCCGCTGCCGCCAAAATAGATCGAACCGGCCGCAGGATTCAGCCGCGTCTCGGCATCAACAAGAAACGATCCACTTGTCACCACTCGCTCGCCTGCGGACAGTCCAGCTAGCACGGGGTAAAACGGTGCTCCCTCGGGGTCGGACATTCGTGGGCCAAGTTTTACTTCAACACCCTCGAATTCATTGGGCACGGACTCGCGATAGACGATCCGCTGACTGCCGGTGTCGATAACCGAGCTTTCAGGCACCGCCAGAACTTGCCCCCCGGCCAGCATTTCCGCAGCATGCTCATCGAGCGCCGCACTCGACAACGCGGGTATGTCCTTTGGCATGACCTTGAGTGTGACTGAGGCCGTGCTGCCGGGCCGCAGGCGATGGCCAGGGTTATCGACTTCAAAGCGCACAGTCACAGTGCGCGTATCCTGATCCACATGGGGATAGATGAAGGCGAGCTTGCCGCGAAACGGTTCGTTTGGAAAAGCCCGCGTCGTTGCTGTTACCTCCAAGCCGCTCCCGGTCGATGCCGCGGACCCGTGCTCGTAACCGACAGGCAAGAACGCCAGATCATCTTCGTAGACCTGCGCCTGTATCCACACCGTCGCAAGATCGGCCACGTCGTACAGTGGCGACCCTTCCTGGACATATTGTCCCTCGCGGACGTACTTGGTGATAACGTGACCGCCGATGGGTGAGCGGATGCGCAGATACGTGCTCGGCTTGCCGGCTGCGAGAATTGCGTCGATTTGCTCATCGTCAATTCCCAATAATTCAAGCCGTGTCCTGGCGCTCGTTAGTAAATCTTTGTTGCCGCTTTGATGGGCAGCTAACAGGTTCTGCTCTGTCACTAACAGCTCTGGGCTGTAAAGCAGCGCGAGGTCGTCTCCTTGCTTGACCATTTTTCCAGTTTCATTCGCAACGAGCTTGTCAATGCGACCTGGAACGCGGGCAGATACGGTTCGTTGACCGCGCTCGTTGAACTCGACGTAACCGACGGCCGTTATTTCTTTGGCCAGCGGGCGATATTCGACAGGCCAGGTTGCGACACCTGCCAAAACCACGCGGTAGGGAGAGAGCTGCACGCGATTCACGACTCCTGCCGGAAGTGCCTCGACGTGCGATTCTCCCTTCTTGCGCTTCGACAGCGGCATGAAGCAGATGGGGCACTTGTCGCGCGGGTTGTCCCGGACCACGGCCGGGTGCATCGGACAGAAGTATTCCGTATCCGACGCAGCCGCAGACGCCATAGCACTGGCTGGACGTGTCCACCTGTCGTAGTAGGCAATGATCGTGTCCCACTGGGTGATGATCACACCAATCAAGGCCAGGATACCGATGAAGCGCAAACGCGCGAGCTTTACCAGGATCACAAAATCGAACCACCACCACGCTTTTCGCCAGCCCGTCAGTCCGGGTGGCGCGCGCAACCCTCCTTCGTCGTCAGGACGAGGATCGCTGTGGACTAGGTCGGAATCGAAAGGAATGCGATTATTCCCCGGCATTGAACCTCATCTCCTCAGCCACTTATTCGGCTTGAAATCAGCCCTTGCGTGTTGCGAATAACAACCGACGTTACTTTCCAAATTCGGACGGAAGCTCGGTGCCCTCCGGCAAGACGAAGGGTTGTTTACCTGTCACTGACCAAAACAACCTTGCGGGTCCGCGCGGGTATGTCTTGCCATCAACCCAGGTGTGGTACACCTTCCCCCACATCGTTCGCACATGGGCAAGTGTCTTTTTCTCCTCTGCTCCCGATTGTGTGAGACTCTTAAGCAGTTGCTTATCGACCTCAAACGTGTGGTCGTGCCAAAACACCTTTTCTTCGTCAGGCATACTCTGGTATACCGCATCGCTGACTAAATACTCGATGCCAATTAAGCGCGCTTCAGGGCCTCTGCCGTCATACAAAATGCATTGATTCAAATCTGCGCTAACCGGCTTGCAAAAATGATAGGCAATCCTTGCCTCGGACGGGTCATCTCTCATCAAGTGGATACCGGCAAACGCCAGCGGGCACTCCATCAGTTCACCAATTGGCCCTTTGGAATGCTCCACGTCGCCAGTTGGCGCCTTTGGCGCTGCCTTGGTAGGCGCTGGACGTGCAGTCAGCCAGAACGCCGGAATGGAGACGATCGTGGTGACTGCCGCTAGTCCCAACAAGCGTCGAATTCGTCGTCGAGTCTGCATGTGGTTCATCCTCGTTTGACAAAAGGCAATCGACCTCAGGATCGACATCCCTCACCACGCGACTTGACAGCACGATGAAGGGCAGCCGTGGCGGCCGAAACGGAACAACTTTCGTTGTTTGCTAACCCGCCGGGAACACCACGGCTGCCCCGTGATCGTCCCTTAGCAGCCACAACGTCCACCGCCTCCGCCACGGCTATATCCACCAGAAATCTTGCGACCAGCCGCCGCTCCTCCTCCGCCCATTCCATCCATGTCCATGCAGCCGCATCCCATGCCCATGCCACCGGACATTCCGCCCATGCCTCCGT
>DASRSQ010000736.1:0-3145 GCA_035656475.1 Gemmataceae bacterium
ACGCATGCCGGCGCTCAGCAAGATGCCGGCGGACACGGTGTGGCTCGGCGCGATCATGGTGCTCAGCGGCGCGATGGTCGGGGCGCTGTTCTCGGCCGACGCCTGGAACAACGTGACCTTCATCGCCCACGAGGTCAGAAACCCGCATCGGACGCTCCCCTGGGGACTGCTGCTCGGCACCGGCCTCGTCATCACGCTGTACTTGCTCGCGAATCTCGCCTACCTCGCGGCGTTGCCGATCCATGGCTACGCGGACGCCGACACGGCCATTCGGAGAGGCATTGATCATGCCGAAAACGATCGCGTAGGTACCGCGGTGCTCGAAGTCGCATCGCCTGGGTTCGGCGTGCCGTTGATGGCGATCATCATCATGATCTCGACGTTCGGCTGCGTCAACGGCCTGACGCTGATGGGCCCGCGCCTCTACTATGCGATGGCTCGCGACGGGCTCTTCTTTCAATCGGTCGGCACGCTCAACGAACGCGGCGTGCCGGCGGCGGGACTGTGGCTGCAGTGCGGCTGGTCGATCGTGCTGATCTTTTCGGGCAGCTACAACGAATTGCTCGACTACATCATCTTCGCGGCGTTGATGTTCTATATCCTTACCGTGTTCGCAGTGTTTGTTTTGCGCCGCAAACGGCCGGATGCGCCGCGCCCGTACCGGGCCTGGGGCTATCCGGTTCTGCCGATCGTGTACATCGTGGTGTGCACGGTCATCATGCTGTCGCTGCTGGTGGTGAAGCCGGTCTTCAGTTGGCCGAGCTTCCTCATCGTGCTGACGGGGATCCCGGTGTATTTCGTGTGGCGCGGACTCAATAAGCGCGTAGCAGACTCATAAAGGACGCCTATGTTCTGGAACAAGATCTTCGCGACGAAGACGCTGGAAATGCTCGATGCGGAGGCGAAGGGCGAGAATCGGCTGCGGCGCGTGCTGGGCCCCGTGGCCCTAACCTCGCTCGGCGTCGGCGCGATCATCGGCGCCGGTATCTTCGTCATGACAGGCCGCGTCGCGGCCAACGACGCGGGGCCAGGCGTGCTCGTGTCGTTCGCCATCGCCGGCGTCGCCTGTGCCCTGGCGGCGTTCTGCTACTCCGAATTCGCGTCGATGGCGCCGGTCGCCGGCAGCGCCTATACCTACGCCTACGCCACGCTCGGCGAGCTCTTCGCCTGGATCATCGGCTGGGACTTGATCCTCGAATACGCAATGAGTGCCGCCACCGTGGCATCGGTGTGGTCCAACTACCTCAACAAATTATTGAAGGTATTGCACATACCGCCGGTCCCGGAGTATTTGTGCTCCGATCCGTTTTCGACGCCCGGCGCCATCATGAATCTGCCGGCCGTGCTCGTGCTCGCGTTTTGCACCATCGTCCTGGTCATCGGCATTCGCGAAAGCGCTGCCACCAACACGACCATGGTGCTCATCAAGCTCGGCGTGGTCCTCTTCGTGATCGTCATCGGCTTCGGCTACGTTCATTCGCAGAACTGGTTCACCATCCCCGCCGATGGCCGGAAGATGTCCGAGCAGACGCTGATTCCGAAGATCGCGCACAATCACGCCAATCTTGAACATCAGCTCTTGCAGACGAGCAAGGACTGGGCGAAAACGTTCGTCACCGACAAGAACACCGCTGAAAAGCTGAACGTCGACGCGGTGCTGGTCAACACGAACAACTCGGGCCTCAAGACCCTGGTACCAGACGATTCCGCAGAGGAAAAAGGCGGGCTCTCGCTCGAAAGCAAGGATGCCGTGGTGGAGCGAAGCAAACTGCTCGCCAGCCAGGCACTGGCCACCTTCATCATCGCCACTGCCGATTCCAAGTTGTTGCAAGGGATCTGGAAAAACGTCGGCGCCGACAAGTACGTCGACACCATCACCTTCAACGACCACAAGTTCGACATGAAGCTGAAGAATGGCAACGCGATCGAGGGGACCTACGCTCTCGATCCGACGCAGAAGACCAAGGGGATCATGTTGATCGTGCCCCCTGTCGACGTCCAGAAGAAAGGCAAGACGCTGTACTTCTTCGGCACCTACGAGCGGAACCCGAGCGGGCTGCGCTTCATGGCCAAGTTCGAGGTCGGCCAGGGGGACAAGGCGATACAGATTGCCGTCGACACCTCGCTCGAACATGAGACGAAGGAGAATCCGGCGGAGTCGGAGCACTGGGCGAAGATGCGCGAGAAGTACGCCAACAAGATGCCGACGCTGCCGAAGGACCGCGATGCCGCCCTGGCCATCATCCGCAAGGCCAGCCAGGACGCTCCCGACGAGGAGGCCAAGAAGTGGGGCATGGTCGCCCAGTTCGGCGTCACCGATACGCTCAAGTCGATCGACAACAGCACCCGCAGCAACTTCATGCCCTACGGCATCTCCGGCGTCATGCTCGGGGCGGCCCTCGTCTTCTTCGCGTTCATCGGCTTCGATTCGATCTCGACGCATTCCGAAGAAGCGATCCGCCCGCAGCGCGACGTGCCCATCGGCATCCTCGCGTCGCTCGGCATCTGCACGGTCCTGTACATCCTCGTGTCGGCAGTCATCACCGGCATGGTCCCGTACTACGCCATCGACACCTCGGCCGCGATTGCGTCGGCGTTCACCGACCTGGGCGAGCACACCCAGAGCAAGGTCCTGAACCTGGCCGGCGGCCTCATCGCCTTCGGCGCCATTGCGGGCATGACGAGCGTGCTCCTGATCACGTTCCTCAGCCAGTCGCGCATCTTCCTGGCCATGGCGCGCGACGGCCTGATGCCGCACGCCATCTTCGGTGCGGTGCATGACAAGTTCAAGACGCCACACGTGTCCACGATCCTGACGGGGACATTCATGTCGATCGTGGCTGCGTTCACGCCGATCAGTCTGCTCGAAGAGATGGTCAACATCGGCACCCTCTTCGCATTCGTCGTGGTGTGCGCGGCGGTGCTGATCCTGCGCATCAAGCGTCCCGAGGCGCCGCGGCCGTTTAAATGTCCGCTGCTCTATGTCGTGGCGCCGGCGGGCATCCTCGTCAACCTGACACTTATGTTCTTCCTGCCGTTCGACACCTGGATGCGATTGTTCGTCTGGCTCGGCATCGGCCTGTGCATCTACTTCGCCTTCGGCTATCGCTTCAGCGTGATGCGACAGATCGAGAATGGCACCGCG
>DASRSQ010000737.1:0-4210 GCA_035656475.1 Gemmataceae bacterium
TTCTCGCAGCTCGGCGGCAAGGCGGGCTTCATCGGCTGCGTCGGCGATGATCGCTACGGCCTGTTCTACACCAGCGAATTCGAAGAGCTTGGCATCGACATCGGCAATCCCATCATCGTCAACGAGCACACCGGCACCTGCGTCTGCTGCATCACGCCCGACGCCGAGCGCACGATGCGGACTTGCCTGGCCGTGTCCAGCCATCTCGCGGCCCGGCACGTCGACGAAGAACGCATCAAGCAGGCCGAATGGCTCTTCATCGAGGGCTACGTCTTCGCCAATCCCGCCACAGGCCAGACCGCGATCAACGAAGCGATCAGGCTCGCCAAGAAGCATAACACGCGCATCGCCCTCACCTGCTCCGACGCCTTCGTCCCCAACGTTTTCGGCGACGCCTTCGGCGAAGCGCTCAAGCAGGCGGACTTGCTGTTCGCCAACGAAACCGAGGCGTGTGCCCTGGCCAGGACGAGCACCGCGGAAGAGGCGTTCAAGCATCTCAAAGGCGTGGTGCAATCACTGGTGGTGACGAATGGCCCGCACGGCGTCTATGTTCGCCACGGCCATGTCGATACGCATGTGCCAGCGTTTCCGTCGGAGCCGAAAGATCTGACCGGGGCCGGCGACATGCTGGCCGGCGCGTTTCTGTATGGCATTACCCACAAGGTGCCGGCCCACAAAGCCGCGCGGGCGGCGTGCTTCCTCGCGCACAAGGTCATCAGCCAGGTCGGCGCCCGGTTGCATCATGGGACGAAGCAATTCTGGGACGAATGCTTGAAGACCAGGAGTTGAGTCGGCCTGACGACTCGTCATCTGGAGAAGGCGATTGTTCTCGTTCACCTTTTTTGCTTCGGAAGACGTCTCTCTCATGTTGGTCGTCGTCGGTTCAGTCCTGGGTTCCTACCTGTCAAGGCGACACCTCGCACTTCATAGGCGCGTGACAACAGGATTTGTCGGCGCTGGCATGCTGATGTGGGGCGCGTTGGTCGTTACCGGGGTCTTTCGGCCGTCACATTCGCCATCGGATGAAATGCACGGTTGGCTGGGGCACCTTCTGCTGCCGACGGTCGCCGTTCCGATTGGTCTTTGGATCGGTGGTTCCGGCGTGGTTGCACAGACCCCGCTTCGATTTCTGACGCGGTTGCTCGCTTTATTCTTCCTGGCGTTCTGTTGCTTCTCGAATGCTCGCACCGGGTATTTCGGCGTGGCAGATGCCGACTCGCCGGACGGGCTTCGCTTCGATGTTATGCATCGCGTCACCGCGCCATGCTACATCGGGATCGCCCTCGCGATATGGCTCCTTCGTCTTCGAGCTCAAGCGGCAGAGTTGGCGCGAAATCGTTCAGCCTAGCGAGGCCTCACCGTTTCTTGCCCTTCAATTCCAGATCAAGCTCGCCGAAGTACGGCAGCGGACCACGGGCGTCGGTGTTGCGGCGGTAGCGGGTGTAGCGCAGCTCGAAGGTGCCCTCGCGATCGAAGGTCACGTAGCGATCGACGCCGGAGTCCCCCTTGGGCGCCGGCTCCTCTTTCCAGCTATACGCGCCGGCGCTTTCCTGACGCATCAGCGCCAGCCAGACCCGGTCCGGCGGATAATAGGGGCGATAGAACGCCTCATTCGTCTCGCGCGGCTCGAAGTCGAAAAAGTTCACGTCCAGCGGCAAGGTCTGCATCGCACAGATCAAGAAGCCCGACAGGAAATAGCCCATCACCAGTCCGACCACCAGCGCGCCAAGCTGTTGCAAATGGCCGTGCTGCTCGATCATCTCGGGATTGAGATAAGTCAGGGCCAGACGCAATAGGAATAGTGTCAGGGCGAAGAGCAGCACCATCACGATCATGTCCTCGCAGCCTGTCAGAGCGTTGTTCTGAAAGATCGGATCGAGCAAATCGGCGATCGGTTCCCAGAAGCCGAAGGCGACCAGGCCGGAAAGCAGCACCATGAAGAGCATGGCGATCGAGCTGAACAGGCCGTTGCGATACTGAGCGTACGCGCAACCGATCATGATCAGCAGGGCAAAAACCATTATCCACATGTTTCGATTCCTTCACTTGGCGACGCGCAGCAACTCCTGGATCGACGTTTCGCCTTCGATCACCAGCCGGGCGCCATCGTCGAAGAGCGGTTTCAGGCCTCCCTCGGTGGCGACGCGGCGGATCTCATTCATGTTCGGGTTCTCGCGAATCAGCTCGCGGATCTTGTCGTTGACGAGGAGGAAGTCGAAGATGCCCGTGCGGCGCACGTAGCCGGTGCCGCCGCACGCTTCGCAAACGGGCAGTTCTTCCTCTTCCTCATCCTCCGATTCGGCTGCCTTCTTCTTTTTCGCCGCGACCTTGCCGTCCGCGTTCTTCCGGGTGTCCTCTTCCGGATCGAAGGCGCGATAGAGGTAACGCACGGCGTCCGGGTCGATCTTCAGCTTCTTCAGCGTCTCCGCCGACGGCTTCACACGTTTGCGGCACTTGCGGCACAGCTTGCGCACCAGACGCTGACCGAGGACGGCAACCAACGCGGTCGACAGCATGAACGGCGGCACGCCGAGATCGATCATGCGGGCGATGGCGCCGACAGAGTCATTGGCATGGACGGTGCTGAGGACGAGATGCCCGGTCTGGGCGGCTTGACACGCGATCTCGGCCGTCTCCTTGTCGCGGATTTCGCCGACGAGGATGACGTCGGGATCCTGGCGGAGGATGCTGCGGAGCTCTCCTGCGAAGGTCTTGCCCGCCTTGAGGCTGACCTCGATTTGCGTGATACCGTCGAGGCGATACTCGACTGGGTTCTCGACGGTGATGATGTTCAGTTGAAAGCGATCGATCTCGTGGAGGCAGGCGTAGAGGGTGGTGCTCTTGCCCGAGCCGGTCGGACCGCACACGAGGAACAGGCCGTGGGGCCTGCTGATGACGTCGCGGATTTGCGTCTGCATCGACTCGGTCATGCCGACCTGGCTGAGGTCGGCGAGCTGGGCGGACGCATCGAGGACGCGCATGACCATCTTCTCGCCGACGACGCTGCCGGCCGTCGCGACGCGGAACTCGACGATGCGATCCTCGACCTGCGAGGAGAAGCTGCCGTCCTGGGATTTGCGCTTCTCGGTGATGTCGAGATTGCAGAGCACCTTGAAGATGTTGATGACCGCGTCTCCCATCAGACGCGACATCGGCTCGACATTGGTCATGATCCCGTCGATGCGAAAGCGGATGGCGACCTCCGACGCGGTCGGTTCGAGATGGATATCGGTGGCACGTCTCTGCAGGGCGTTCCACACCATGTCGAGGGCAGCCTTGTAGCCTTTCGACTGCTGCACGCGCGAGACGCGCTCCTTGTCCTCGACCTCGCCGACGCCCGAGGCGCTGCGGCTCAGGAAGCGAATCGGATGCCCTTCGGCCTTCTTGGCGGTCTTCCCGTCCTTGTCCTTTTCCTTGGGCCCGAGGAATTTCTGATACAGTCGCTGGAAGTGCGGCTTGTTGAATAGCTGATCCTCGACAGGAACGCGTCGGTTGCGCAGGCGGATATAGCCGTAGGTTGCCGCGCCGACGCCGGCGCTGGCGAAGATGAGCATCGGCCAGAAGACGCCGAGGATCCAGATCAGGAGAAAGCCGAGAACGCCGGCGGCCAAGAGGGCGCCGTTCCAGCGAACGGCGCTGATGTTCAGTCGATGAGCATCGAGATCGACCCAGGCGCACAGCTTGATCCAGCCGAGCAGTGCAGCGACGGTGACGGCCAGCTTGACCGGATCGAAGTAGAAGCCAGGACCGCGCGGGAAGTTCTGCGCGGCCAGGAGCGCGGCGGGATGGGCCAGCGCAACAGCGACAGCGAACAGGATCAAGCAGGCGAATTTGGCAAAACCGCGGTGGGAATGCATCAGTGGCTAGTGGCTAGTGGCTAGTGGTCAGCGGCTAGTTGTGTGTCTCAGAAGTTCGTCCTGTTAAGTAGGCTGGGGGTCGAGCAACGCGACACCCACCAAAGTGCCAGTAGGTGTATTGCCAGGACGGTGGGTCTCGCGTTGCTCGATCCACCCTACGCAAATGGACCGACGCTTGAGATACACAGCTAGCCACCAGCCACGCTTCCTACAAGATGCCCGGCGCCGCGACCTTGATGCCCTTGAGCATCATCTTGAGCTGGTCGGGGTTTGGCGAGAACTCCAGGGCCGTTGCTTTTTCAATGTCGCCACGCTCTGCGAGCTGGCGCAGGTTTTCGTTGAAATCGACCATG
>DASRSQ010000738.1:0-2563 GCA_035656475.1 Gemmataceae bacterium
GTTCGACGACGACCAGGAAACGCCAAACGTGGTCGTGGCGTCGTATGAGTTCGAAGACAACGGCAAAAAGAAATTGCTTTATTTCGAAGTGCGGCACTGGCTGTCGGATCACGAAGCCGGCATGGGGTCGAATGGGGCCAAGCCGAATACGGTAGGAACCATTTTCTATGGATCCAAAGGCTTCCTTGCGATCTCTGACGAAGATCACGGGCGGTATGAGACGTTTCTCGGAAAGGAACAAGAGAAAGGCCCTTCCGGTCACGATTTGGGTAATAACTGGGCGAATTTCGTCGCCGCCTTGCGCACGCGAAAACCGTCAGATTTGAACGCCCCCATCACCGAAGGCGCTATATCCACGATGCTGCTACACCTGGCCAATATCTCGTATCGTCTGGGGCGCTCCGTCGAGTTCGACGAAAAGACGATGACCTGCAAGAACGACAAAGAAGCCAACGCCATGTTCCGCCGAAAATACCGAGCGCCGTTTGTTGTGCCGCAGATTGCGTAAGCGGCATTCGAAGGCGCCTCAAACTACTTTCGATCCAATACCCGAATACCTTCTTGGGCGCCAACCAGGGCTTGAGATGCGACTCCGATAAACAGTCCGTGCTCAACAACGCCCACGACATCGTTTAATTCGCGATCAAGCGCGGCCGGTGACGAAATCGCACCGAAGGCGCAGTCGAGGATGTAGTTTCCTCCGTCCGTGACAAAAGGCTGGTTATCGGCACTAAGGCGAAGTACCGGATTCCCGTTCAGCTTCGCGAGGCGTCTCGCCGTAGCCTGCCAGCCGAACTGAGCCACTTCCACCGGCACTTTCGCGCGGGAACCAAGTTGATGAACCACTTTCCTTTCATCCACGATGATCAAGAATCGCCGGCTCGCAACCGCTACAATTTTTTCTCGCAGTTGATTCCCCCCGCCGCCTTTGATCAGGTTCAGCGTACCGAGTTCTACTTCGTCGGCGCCATCAATTGCCAGATCGATTTCGGGATGATCGCCGAGCGTCGATAACGAGATGCCCAGCGCTCGGGCTTGGGTAGCCGTCTGCTCCGACGTCGGAATACCGATGATCTTAAGTCCCTCGCGAACGCGCTGGCCAATCGCTTGCACTGCCAATCGCGACGTGCTGCCCGACCCGAGGCCAACGATCATTCCACTTTCGATTTGCTGAGCCGCGCGGACAGCGGCAGCGCGCTTGAGCTCCAGTATCGCCTCGTCTTTTTCATCCGTGTTCATATCCTGAGTATGCATTGACGCAAGTGAAACATTTTTGAAGTCTCAATTGCTCGCAAGGCTTGCCGCCACGGATGCTACTTGAAGATGCCCTTGAGCTTATCGAGGAAGCTCTTCTTTTTCTCTTTCTTTTGTTGCTGCTGTTGCTGCTCCGGAGTGCCGGTTTGATTAGCTCCGCTGGCTGACTGCTGAGCGTTTGCGGGCGGCGCTCCATTGGGCTGCGGCTGCGTGGGATTGGGATTGTAGGGCGGAACGGCGCTAGGACTTCCGTTGATAGCAGGGTTGTTCTGCCAGTCGGCAAACTGAGTGCCACCGTTCGAGTGGAGGTGACAGAATTGCGTGGGCTGCGTTCCGGTTAAGTAGTATTCTGTGATGATCTTGGGGCAGGCGCTGGTAGCCAGTTCGCCAGTATCGGGATCAATTTGCACGCTGACAACGCCATCAGGAACATCGAAATCGCCGGAGTTGCGGTATTCGCGAAGCTTGCTCGCGCGCTTCATGAATTCGGTCCAGATCGGCAGAGCCGCTTCCGCTCCCTGCATCTTCAGATCGTGATAATCGTCATATCCGACCCACACAACACAGAGGAGCTTTGTGGTGAAGCCTGCGAACCAACTGTCGTGCTCCGTGCCTGTCTTGCCGGCCGCCGGGAGCGTGAATCCCCGAGCACGAACACCGGCTCCGGTGCCGGACCGAAGAACTTCTTCCATCAGATTGACCAAAAGATAGTTCACCCGAGGATCTAGAATCTGCTTGGGATCCGATTTTCCGTTATAAATATCCTCGCCCGTGCGATCGTGAATCGATTGGATGAAATGCGGCGCGACATAGACGCCGTTGTTGGCAAATGTCGTGTATGCGCCGGCGAGTTCCAGCGGAGTGACATTATAAGTTCCCAACGCCATTGACGGAGTGGCAGCAACATTCGCTAGCCCGACGCTATGCGCCAGATCGGCGATTTTGTTGTAACCGACTTGTTGGGCTATTTCGATGGTGGGGACGTTCAGCGATTTGGCAAGAGCCGTCCGCACGGAAACCTGACCGAAAAACTCATTTTCAAAGTTGGTGGGTGCGTACGGTTTGCCGTCGAACATAAACGTTGTCGGCTGGTCGGGAAATATGGTGGATGCGGTGATGATGTTGGGCGGCTGATTCGTAAGTCCGGTACTCAGGGCTGCGGCATAAACGAAAGGTTTAAAGGCGCTGCCCGTAGGACGTTGGGCAAGTGCTCGGTCGAGTTGGCTGGCTCCATAGCTCAGGCCACCGACCAAAGCTTTTACGTCACCGGTGTGGGGATCAAGGGCGACGAGCGCGACCTGCGGAAACG
>DASRSQ010000739.1:0-2997 GCA_035656475.1 Gemmataceae bacterium
GCCGAGAGTGACCTTGCCCGTGTAAACCCAGTAAGCGCCGAGTCCGAAGATCAAGACATGCAAGAGATAGACGCCGCTATTGGCGGAGCGCTCAACCAGTTGGCCGAGGAAGTGGACGCGGAAGGCGACCCACTGCCAGAGCTGATTGAGATTGAGGAAGCCCGAGATTGCCGGCGGCTGCATGCCGAACGCCTTGACGACCGCTTGAGCGGTGACGTTTTCCTGTACCGCGCCCAGCAATTCGGCCTCGCGTTTGCGCTTGTCGTAACTGAGGGCGAACGACCAGGCCGCGAAGATCCGCGGCAGCCATAGCACCATCGGGAACACCAGGCAACTCAACAGGCCAAGCCAGACGTTGAAGTAAATCATCACGATAACGGAATAGATCACCTCGAGCAGCGGCACCAGCGCCCAGGGCACCATCGTGAGCAGCGTTCCTTCGAGCGCAACGAGGTCTCCCGAAAAGCGCGACAGCACCTCGCCGGCCCGCGTCTGCGTGAAGAACGG
This sequence comes from Gemmataceae bacterium, assembly GCA_035656475.1. Classification (GTDB taxonomy): domain Bacteria; phylum Planctomycetota; class Planctomycetia; order Gemmatales; family Gemmataceae; genus SIAQ01. The sequence continues at coordinate 508 of DASRSQ010000739.1, forward strand.
CATCGACAGGCCCTGCACGTGGCCGAACAGCTTTTGGCGAATATCGACGACGATGCCTGCGAAGATCTTGGCGTTGAGATAGTCCATCGCCAGCCCGAGGACCGTTATCGCAACGGACCCGACGCCGAGAAAGATGATGACGCCAATGACGACGCCGAAATCCTTCTCGCTCCCCTCTTCGCCGCCGAGTCCCCTGTCGACGAGGTACTGGCTGGCAATGGGGAAGCTGAAGTTCCAGATCGTTTCAAGAATAAGCGTGAGTGCGAGAAGGAAGAGCGGCTTGCGATAGGTGGCGGTGTACGGTTTGAGGAAGCGATAGAGCGCCCAGAGATCGCGCGCTTGCATCTCCGGCTCTTCATCGTCATCGTCGAGCAAATCTTCCAGTGATGGCGGCGCGGTTTCGGACATGGAATCATTACCAGGATTACCGCTTGCGGCTTCGCGCCCACAGCATCGATTCGGCGCGCGCGAAGCCGCAAGCGGCGACAAATCAGCGCGACACGCGTTTGCTCGCACGCTTCTTCTTCGTCCCCTTCGGATCCCCGACCGCTTTCGAGTAGAAGCAGAAACGCATACTCATCGCATCGGGATACCACGGGCCGCACGCCTGGGCGGCGTTGGCGTCCACCTCGATCTTCCACGCCCGGCGGAGTCGCTTCGGATCGACCGTGGCCACTTGAAAGCCGTGCTTGAGCAGCTTCTTCGACCACTGTGCAAGCGTGAAGTGCGAATGGACGCCTTCGTGGACGTCGAACGCCTCCGTCACGTCTTCCGACATGTCCGCAGTGAAGGTGCCGAAGAATACGCCGATGCGGCACACGCGGAAGATCTCGCGAATCGCCTGGTCGAGATCTTTCTCCGGCACATGGCACAGGCATGTGTCGTAGACGAAATCGAACGCTCCGTCAGGGAACGGCAGCTCGCGCACGTCGCCGAGCAGGTTGCGCTTGCGCCATGCCGGTGGCGTTTGCGAATGGATGTACGCGCTGTTTTCGATGCCCCAGGCATCGACACCGACCTTCGCGAACGCCTCAAGAGTCAGCCCGCTCGCGGAGCCGCAATCGAGCAGCGTGTAGGGCGGCGCCTTGCCCCAGATTGCCTTGATCAGATCGGTCGTGTAATGCTCGCAGAAGCATTCTTTCCACGATTCAGCATACGGGCGGTCGCCGTCGTAGTAATCGTGATAGTCCTGGCTCACGTGCCCGTTGAGAATTGCAGGCGCCGATGTCGACGCGGCAATGCGCTCCTGCGCCGGCTTCGAGTAAAAGCAATACCGCATGCTCTCGGGATCTGGGTACCAGTACCAGTCGTCTTCCTCGATGGAGCTTTCGATGTCCCAGATCTTGTCCAGCGTCTTCTGGCTCGTGACTGCCATGCGGAAGCCATTGCGCATGAAAATCTCGGACCATTCCCATAGCGTGTACAACGACCGCACGCCCTGGAACAGGTTGTAGTCCTCGATCACTTCGCTCGTCATGTCCGCCGTCACGCCGCTGTGCAGGACGCCATATTTGCAGACGCGGAACAACTCGCGCACCGCATCGTCCAGGCTCTCCGGCGGTACATGGGCGAGGCAGGTGTCATAGACGAAATCGAAATAGTTGTCGGGGAACGGCAGCTTACGCACGTCGCCGAGCAAGTTGCGTTTCTTCAGTTTGGCAGGCGTTTTCGCGTGAATGTACTCGCTGTTCTCAATGCCCCACGCCTCGATGCCGGCCTTGGCGAATTCCTCGATGGTCAAACCGTTCGCGGATCCTGAGTCGAGGACGCGATAGGGCGGCTTCTTGCCCCAGACAGCTTCGATGAGCTGGACGGTCCAGTCGAGGTTGAAGCAGAGATTTTCCTTAAATGCTTCTTCGTAAGAAATATCACCGTAGTAGTAATCGTGATAGCGCGGGTCGATCTTGCCATCGGCCGACGCTACGATGATGTGGCCGTTGGTGTGCGCCTTGCCGTTGCTCGTCGCCGTTTCTTCCTCACCGAGGTAGGCGGTGGCGTCGGAGAGCTGGCGGGCGTATTTCTGGCGGCGCAGGTCGGTCAAAATCATGTCGGTGACGAAGTCGGCCGAATCGTAGACGCCGTTGACGGTGGAGTCGAAGAGATAGTCGCCCATGAGGTACAAGCCAGGATGGCCGGTGCCGTCGATGACGTGGCGATAGCGGATCTCATGGGTCGGATTGCCGCCGGGCAGGCCGTTGATGGTGCCAATCCAGCGATGGACGCGGCCTTCGACGAACAGGTCGGCGCCGTCGCGCAACGACTCGGGAAGCGATTCGAGGGCCATGCGGATGAGCCGTTGATCGTCGAGGTTGCTGAGCGCCATCGCGTCGCCGCTGGCGAGGAGCCAGCCGAGGACGCCGTATGGCTCGCAAGGGTGGCGGGCACTTTCGTCGTAAACGCAGCAGCCGCCGAAGGCGTCGGTCATGAAATAGTGGCCAGGAATCTGCGAGCGCCAGAACGGTTCCTTGAACAGGATGCTGATGCGCAGGT
>DASRSQ010000740.1:0-3846 GCA_035656475.1 Gemmataceae bacterium
GTTACCGAACAGACGATTTTTCAAAGCGGATCACTGGGGAAGCAATTCACAGCCACCGGAGTGATGATGCTCGTCGAGGAGGGGCGGCTGGATCTCGACGACGCGGTGCGCAAGTTTTTGCCGGACGCTCCCGAGGCGTGGCAAGCGATCAAAATTCGCCACCTCCTGTCGCACACGTCGGGTTTAGGAGACTACCCACGCGATTTCGATCTGCGCCGCGATTATACGACCGACCAGTTGTTGCAGGCGATTTACGCGTCGCCACTAGCCTTCGAAGCTGGCGCAGGGTGGAAGTACAGCAATCTCGGTTACGTCACGCTCGGGATTGTGATGGAAAAGGCCACCGGAGGACCTTATGGCGAGCTGCTGGCCGAGCGGATCTTCAAACCGTTGGGAATGTCGTCGACGCGCGTTATCAGCGAGGCCGATATCGTTCCGCATCGTGCCGCCGGTTATCGCCTGGTTCACGGCGAACTGAAAAACCAGCAGTGGGTGTCACCGACAATGAATTCGACGGCTGACGGCAGTCTCTACACGAATCTATTGGACATGGCGAAATGGGACGCTGCTCTGACATCGGGTTCGCTGCTCAAGCCCGAGTCCCAGCTGCAGATGTGGACCGTCGCCAAACTGGCCGACGGAGCGAAGAACTCAGGCAATTACGGCTTCGGCTGGGTTTGCGAAGAGGTTGCCGGCCATCGAATTGTTCGTCACGGCGGCGCCTGGCAGGGATTTGTCTCCGGCATTAGCCGCTACCTTGATGACCACATGACCATCGTCGTTTTCGCGAATCTCTCCGCCAGTTCGGCGCGATCGTTTCCTGCGATCGAACGGAACGTCGCCGCGTTTTACGTTCCGGCTCTGAAGACGCATGACGAAGGTCGCAAGTGACATGCGCCTTTGCTCGAGCCCGGCGGACACTCGGGACCGCGGAATTCTCGGTGCGCAAAGGAACTGGTGTCTCGGTCAGTTGTTCGTGCAACTTCCCGCATCCGCCGACTCGCACGATGCCCGCTTTACTTGCGATTCTGCTTCAACCAGTTCTCAAGCGATTGCGACATCGGCACGTTTCCCGCAGCCCTGGCCATTGCCAAGGCTTTTTCGGCCGTGGCAACCGCGTCGGCTGACTGGCCTAGATCGTTGTAGACAATTGCCAACTGGGCCCGCGCGTCGAGATCGTCGGGAGCCAGCCGTATTGTCTTCTCGAATTCTTCGCGCGCTTCGGGCAAGCTGTTCACAGCTTTGAGGGTCAGGGCGAGGTTTTTCCGGATCATCGCCGAATCGGGTTCCAATGCCACCGCCTTGCGGAAATGTTCGAGGGCCGGCTGCGGGCGTCCGGCGAGAAACAAAGCCATGCCCAGCCGGTTCTGGAACGTGGACACATCGGGCTGCTCTTGCACAACCATTTCGAACTGGTCGATTGCCTCCACCGGTCGGCCGGCGTTCAACAGAGCAAGACCGAGATGAAAATGTGCCAATGTATCGTCGGGGCTGGGAAATGACTTTTCTAGATAGTCGATGGCTTCGGCGGGCCGCTGGAGATTGATCAACGCCACGCCCAGCACGTGATACCCTTCCGGCCAATCGGGAAATCGCTCGAGGGCCTGTCGCATGTATCGAGCGGCTTCTTCACTGCGCTGCGCATCATTAAGCGCGATACCCGTATTCTGGATGGCGATCAAGTCGTTCGGGTCGCGCCGTGCGGCGTCTTGCCAGAGAGTGACTGCGTCGCGATACGCCGTCAGCCGAAGACTGCTGACCGCGCCCATCACGACAACCAAGATCGCGCCGAAGGTGAGCGTCGCCGCGAGCGGCCAGCGAAAGATCTTAGGCTCGTTCGAGGCCGGTACCTGCGCTACCGAACACAACAGCCGATACCCGCCGACGATTGTCAGTGTAAGAATCGCAGCCAGCGGAAGGTACATTCGCCGTTCGACCGCGACTTCTTTGAGGATCGGCACGGCGAGTGTGGGAGCGAGCGTCATGACGGCGCAGGCACCTATGAAACCCGCGGCGGATCTGCGCCCGAGCGCAATCAGAATGCCGATCCCCAGGACCAAGGCAAAGACCAGCCAAGGCCAGGCGACCGCGAAGGTCTCCAAAAGAGGGACTCGATAGTGGACCGACAGTGGCCAGGGCCAGAAGCTTAGCTTGAAGTACATGGCAAGCACCTTGGCCTGGGTGAACCACCAGACGTGAGCCGGAATTCCCCGATGAAACCCCGCCGAGGCGGACCGCGGTCCGCCCAGATTCAAGGTCAAGAGCACGATCCAGCCCAGCGCCAACGCCACGTACAAAGGCCACGAGCGGCGTAGCGCCCGCCAGAACGATCGTGCCAGGAAAGTGCGCTCGAATAAGAGCACCGCGAATGGCGCCGAGACCATCGTTTCCTTGCAGGCCATTCCTGCAGCGCAAGCCACGCCGGCCAAGAGCAGCCAGAGCATTTGATGCTTCGACGTCGTGGCGGTGAAGTACCGCAGGCTGGTGAATAACGTGGCCAGGTAGAACAACCCCATCATCAGTTCGGTGCGTTGCGTCGTGTATTCCACGGATTCGGTGACGAGCGGATGCACGAGCCAGGCCAGGGCCACGAGCAACGAAAGGCCGAATGCCGCGCGGTCGAATCGGTTGGCGAAGTACGGAAGTTGTAGCGTTCGCTGAACGATTGCCCACAGCAGCACCGCCGAAAGCACGTGCAGCGTCAGATTGACGAAGTGGTAACCCCACGGATCGATTTGGCCGAAGTGGTAATTCATCGCCAGCGACAGGTTCACCAGCGGTCGACCTGCCGTGGGCGAGTCAAACGGTGCGACGAAGGGGCTCGATGCGCCAAACAGCGGCCACAACCTGGTAATCGAGGGGTTCATGACGACCGAATGGAAGTCGTCGAAGATGAACGGATAGCTCAACGACCGCCCGTATACCATCCAGCCTGCGACGCCCAGCAGAACTATCGCGACCAAAGCTTGTGCGACGCCGTTCGGAGTTGCCGGATTGGGGCGCGACAGAGTCTGGCTTGCTTTCGTGCGAGACCCGGCCTTCGGCCGACGCCGCTCAGAACCGGCCATGAAATGGACTCCGCACGGTTCGATACACGGCTCTTGCTCCAGGAGAGGAAACGTTCTCGACGAGGCTTTGCGAAAGGGCTGGCTCGTGCCGGGCTGCGCGCGCTTTGCCGGCGGAGGCGCTTCGTACGACGTGACCCTGAAGGCACTCGAACGCACCAGGCCCGAAAGCGACCGATTCTAGCTGCCCGTGCGGCGGGCGTCGATTTGTTCCAAGTCGAGTATTTTGTCGAGGATTTCCGGGGCTGCCTCGTCAGTCGATCGCTGACCGACGTCTGTGGCGAAGGCGCGGTGACGTGACGTACTTGCCCTTCGGGACCGAGCCCAGTTCTGTGCGAGTTGCCTTGCCGGAGTTCGAGCACAACGATTGTAGGGGTGCCTCGGGTCGTGACGAAATACTTGATCGAGCGGACGGCCGAATGCCGAAGAGCTTTGACGCACGAGCAATATGGATCGTTCGCGTCGACGACGTCGGATCCGGTAGAAACGCCGCGGACGGTCCCTAGAAATACCGATTGCAATTTTTGGGCGCAGGCGGTTGTCGCGGCCCGATGTTCATGGAGGAACTGAAAAATGTTCAGACGTTTATTGATGGCTGTGCTGATCGTCGTGGCGCTGGCTTCACTCAGCCAGGATGTCCAGGCCGCCAGTCGTTGCCCGCCCCGCTGCGGAGTTTGTGACTACTTGTTTGGCGGCTATGGCCACGGGCCATTTGGCTACGGCGGCGGTTTTGTTTATGCCGGCTATGTTCCGCCCTGCAACTACACGCAATGTGGCTGTC
>DASRSQ010000741.1:0-5597 GCA_035656475.1 Gemmataceae bacterium
AGCAGAGCGATTACAGCATCCTGCTGACGGACTTGCAGATGCCAAACATGAGCGGCATGGACCTGATTCGTGCCGTTCAGGAGCGTCGCATCCCGGTCACGATCATCGTCATTGCCGGTCATGGCAGCGTGGGCGAAGCCGTCGAGGCCATTCGTCTGGGGGCTTACGACTTCCTGACCAAGCCCGTCGATAGTGCTCACTTGCGACTCATCATCGACCGCGCCTTGCGCGAACGCGCCTTGCAAGACGAGCTCACCCAGCTCCGCGCGGGACTGCAGCAGCAATACTCGTTTCACAACGTACTGAGCAAGAATCGGCGCATGCACGAGATCTTCGAGCTGATCAGCAATGTCGCGCACACCTCCAGCACCGTGCTCATCGAAGGCGAAACGGGAACGGGCAAGGAACAGATCGCCCGGGCGATTCATACCAGCGCCACCGAAAGATCCGGCGCTTTTGTCGCCGTCAACTGTGCGGCTCTGCCGGAAGCGTTGCTCGAAAGCGAATTATTCGGTCACGAGAAGGGCGCCTTCACCAGTGCCATCGGACAGCGCAAGGGACGCTTCGAGATGGCGAACGGCGGCACGATTTTCCTCGATGAGATCGGCGACATGCCGGCTGCCATGCAAGCCAAGTTGTTGCGCGTACTCCAGGAACGCTGCTTCGAGCGCGTCGGGGGCACCGAAACGATCCGGGTCGATGTGCGCGTGGTTACCGCGTCGAACAAGTCCTTACCCCAGCTGGTCAAGGATGGCAAGTTCCGCGAGGATCTCTACTATCGGCTCAATGTAATCAAGATCGATCTGCCGCCATTGCGCGAGCGGCGCGAGGATATTCCGCTGCTGGTGACGCATTTCATCGCCAAGTATTCGCGGCCCGGGGACAGCCCCAAGCAGATTTCGCCCGAGGCGATGGAAGTGCTGCTGTCCTATTCCTGGCCGGGAAATATCCGCGAGCTGGAGAACGCCATGGAGCGTGCCTGCGTCACCACGCGCGAACAGACGGTACAGGTGGAGAATCTGCCGCCGGACCTGGTGCAGACGCCCAAGGCCGCCACTCCGTTCACGGTGGACCTCAAGAAGCCGCTCAACGACTATCTGCGCGAAGCGATCGCCCAGATCGAGCGCGACTACATCTCCAAGGCTCTGGAGGAGACGCGCGGCCAGGTCAGCCGCTGTGCCCAGCTCTGCGGCCTGTCGCGCCGCAGCATCACGGCCAAAATGGCCGAGTATGACCTGGACAAGGACACGTTCAAGAGCAGCGGATTCGTTCGCGCGAACAAGTAGCAGAGCTCAACGCACAAAGCGGCGCTGCGTCTTGGCCGGACGGATGCTGACGACGACAGGACGTTTGAGTTGCGGACTCGTGACAATCGCCTCGCCGGGACCGAGCAGCGGGCAGCGCGCCCACATCTCGCGGCCCACGTCCCCCGCGGTCGACATCAACACTTCCAGGTTGTGCATGCTTCGCAGCGTGTGCACGATACGCGTGTTGCACAATTCGAAGATCTCCGGCGGCAGATGCCCCGGCTGCTGACTGACAAACGCTACCGATAGCCAGCGCTTTCGGCCGCGCCGGGTGATGTTACGCAGCATCTGCATCGTTGCATGCATCGTCTGCGCCTTCTCCTTGCTGATGAACGAATGCGCCTCCTCGATCACCAGCAGCGTCGGCGGCGCGTCCGCCTTGCCGAGCTTCCACGCGAATACCTTCCGCAACAGGTCGGCTGTCACCAGGTTCTTGACGACGTCGTTGGCAATGCTCACGTCAAGCACGCTGACCCGACCCGGCTTGAGCATGCGCTCCAGGTCCAGCGAACGCATGTTCGGCTGATCGAACGCGCCCGAGTGCATGAGCCAGAGCAGCTTGGACGAGAGGCCGGTGTAGTCGAAGAATTCGTTGCTGCGTGACGAACGCTCGCCGGCACGATCCTTCAGCGACCGCAGCGTGAACGCCAAATTCGCCTGTGGCGATGGATCGAGCAGCGACTGCAAGCCCTCCGCCTCGCGCGTGGCGACCTTGTTCTTCGCCTTGCTTTCGAGGTGCTCGATGCAATCGAGCAGGGCATTGCGCTCGCCGATCGAGGTCTGCAAGATTTCCGCGATGACGCTGGTCTCGAAATCCGCGAGGCGGAGCGTGAACGATTCGCTGTTGGCGCGTTCGCTCATACAGCTGGCGGGATAATAGACCTGGAAATCCTTGATCCCCTCGGCCTCTTTTTCAAAATGGCCGAGCTTGCGCAGCATGGTGTTCTCGACGGACGGCGCGTCCATCTCGATGTACTCGCTCTCGACATCGAGGACGATCACGGCCCAGCCATTGGCGGCGGCCTCTTCGATGACAACCTGGGCGGTGTTCGACTTGCCCGAGCCGACGGTGCCGAAGATGCCGAGATTGCGAGGCAACACTCCCTTGTTCCGGCTTTGCAGCCGAAACCAGATGTTTTCCTGCCCCGAGATGGCGCCGAGGACCATGTCGCCGGAGAAGCCAAAGAGCTCCGCGACCTCGTCGGGACTCAATTCCTGAACGACGGCGCGCGACACCGGCCGGCTTTTGCTCGCTCGCGCCCGGCCTTCGACTAATTCTCCCTGCAATTCGATTTCCGCCCAGATCGCGATTTCGCCCGATAGTCCCTGGCCCAACGGCTGGGTGCCATTGGGGGTGCCACGCGCGCAGAAGAATGGGCCGCCGACAATGCGGCCGAGAAATCCCGACCGCGAGCCAAGCGGATCCTCGATGCGGACGTATTGATCACGGATAATGCGGTCTCGGTTGACCAACGGGCAACGCACGATCACGCGTTCGTTAGAGGCGTTCGAGGTGTCCCAGTCCACGTAGCCCAGAGGGAGCTTGCCCCGGTGCCCGGAGCGGCCGCTTATCTCGGTTCCTGCCAGTAACTCCATGTCGGGCGCCTGCGCGGACATTGTTCCACTCCGATCGGATTTCTTAGGTTACGGAAACATAAGGCACAAATCCTATCGAAGCAAATATAGCTCGCATGCGGCCAGGCCGTCGGGATTGTGGCGACCCATTGCTTTCTGGTGCGATCGTCGTTCATACAATACGCGCATCCCCCCGGTTCGATTCACTTTTCTGATGAGGTGCCTGCATGCGAAATCTCTCCCTGGTTATTTTCGGCCTGGCGCTGTTTCTTCCCATCCCGACCATGTCGGGCGGCGAATTCAAGCTGGAGTCTGGTTTCTCCCTGCTCTTCACTGGCAAGAATCTTGATGGCTGGCGCGAAAAAGGTTCCAAGACGACCCTCGAAGGCAAGACCGAGGCATTCAAAGGCCGCTTCAAGGTCGCCAACGGCGTTCTCGTCTATGATCCCAAGGTCGGCGGCGATCGCTATATCGAGACCACCAAGGATTTCGGCAAGGACGTCACCTTCAAGTTCGACTTCAAGGCCGGACCCAAATGCAACAACGACATTCTGTTCCGCGGCACCAAGTTCGACATCGTCCCGGACAAGGGAGAAACCAAGGAGGTTAAGGAAGGAGTTTGGTACACCTTCGAATTGATCGCGACGGGCAACAAGGTCGAACACAAGATCAACGGCAAAACCGTCCGCGGCCCCAGGGATACCAAGGCGAAGTCCGGTCCCCTCGTGCTGCGAGCCGAATTCGGCGCCATCGAAATCAAGAACATCCGCGTCAAGGAGTAGGCTGACACACGCTCGTTCCCAGGCTCTGGCTAGAACGCGCTACCCGCGAGGCTCTGCTTCGCGGGTAGTGCGCATGCGTGGTCGAGGTACTATGGCAACCGAGAGCTGACTGGTATTTCGCCCGTTTTCAATGAGTGTCTCCTGCGGCCTGCACACCGCGCGGCAGAGCCTCGCGGGTAGTGTGTTCCCAGGCAGAATCTGGTAACGAGACTGACTCTCCTGATTTGCGCAGCTTACTCGCACAAACGCGATCGATGACTATCAGGCTAACCCTGATCTCCATAAGGAGTTCAGGTTGTAGGGCAAAAACCGATTTTACCGGCATTTCCGCGGGTTCTTTTGACCGCGTTTTCAAAGTGTTGTAGGCTCCAGATGATTCTGGAATGCTCGCCCTGAGGAGTCCAGAGTCGCCCCATCGTGGAGTGCTCCTTTCGCTCAGCAAGATAGTAATTCCAACGAACGTTCGGTTTGGTACCCGTGAATCCTGATAGGTGGAGGACCTATGGCGTACCCCGCTGCGCGCCGTGTTGGCTTCACGCTCGTCGAGCTGTTGGTGTCCATTTCCATGATCGGCGTCCTGTGCGCCCTCCTGCTGCCGGCCATTCAGAAGGTGCGTACCGCTGTGTCGCGCGTTGCATGCGCCAATAACCTGAAGCAGATCGGACTGGCCGCGCACGATTACAGCAACGTGTACCGCAAGCTCCCGGTCGGCAACTCCGAGCCCTTCGCGCTTCCCGCCGGCGAACCGTCGCTCGCCGACGCATCCGGCATTCCGCCGCCGGAGTTGCTCTACGACCTGACGTTGACCGACAGTCCCGCCCGGCGCAACAGCGACCCGATCCGCTATCCGTGGGGGCCCAACTGGGCCGTTCACCTGCTTCCCTACGTCGATCAAGGCCCGCTCTTCGCCCAAGCTCACGTTGGCAACTATCTTGCCGGCTATTACTCGGGCGACACCGCCCAGCGTGACTTCTGGCGCTGCGTCAAGGATAAGGTCGTCCCGGTTTATCTCTGCCCTGCGGATAACGCCAACGCCGTTCCTTTCGAAGGCTACACGCACAATCCCGGTCCCTGGGCACGCGGCAACTACGCCGCCAATGCCGGGCCCGGCTGGTGGCAGATGTCGCTCGACGGTCGATCCTACAAGGAAGCCTACGGGCAGACCGGACCCGTATTCGGCATCAACTACGGCAGCATGCTGCATCGCATTCCCGATGGCGTCACCGCCACGATCCTGTTCACCGAGGTTCGCGTCGGCGTCAACGCCGCCGATCCGCGCGGCGTCTGGGCCATGGGCTATCCCGGCGCCAGCATCGTCGCCGCCAACGCCATCGGCGACTGCATCACCCCCAATGACGCCAACGAAGGCTCCGACGACATTCAGGGCTGCCCCGATTTCTACTACCACGGCATCGGCACCCGCGATCGCATGGGTTGCAACGTGGGCCTGCTCGGACTCGGCTGGCCAAGCTGGCAGGCGCAGGCGCGCAGCATGCATCGCACCGGCGTCAACGCCTGCTTCTGCGACGGCTCCGTCCGTTTCATCAGCAACTACATCGACCAGGGTGTCTGGTTTCAACTGCTGAGCGCCAACGACGGCGCCGCGCCTTCGTACATCGGAGACTGAGCCTTGCAGCTGCGCATCCTTGTTCCCATGGTGTTCATCGCTTTACTGGGTTGCGGCTCGTCCGAGCCAATCATCAACGGCTCGGTAACGCTGAACCATCAACCGCTGGCGCGGGGCTATGTCACCTTCTTTCCTGCGAGCGGAACCAAAAGTACGCAAGGCGCCCAGGTAACGGACGGCCGTTTCACCCTCAAAAGTGTGCCTCCGGGAGACTGGAAGGTACTCGTCTCGCAGTCGCCCGAGGCCCAGGTCGTGAAGATCGTCGGGGAGCCGGCGACGCTGAGCATTGCGAAGGCCAGCCCGATT
>DASRSQ010000742.1:0-2471 GCA_035656475.1 Gemmataceae bacterium
AGCACGATGAATTGGCCGATCACGCCGGCGAGCGTGCCGGCGTCGGACCGTTCAAGCATGGAACACATCGCGCTGCCCGAGGGGGAGGCCGACGTGCAGGTGGACACGGAACCTCGCGCCCAATCCTCGACGCAGATCACCGGCCCGGACGACTCTATTCTCGAATGGGCCGACGAACGCGGCCGGCAACGCCGCCGCCAGCGTCGCATTGCGATACTCATTGCGCTGGCTGCCGCGGCCGTCATCGGATTGGGCGCGGGCGCGATCTACGCCTGGATGAGCACGCAGCCGTGACAATCGTCAAAGAGCAACTCGCATAACGAGCCGCGCCCGTCAGGAAGCGCCGCCAGTATCCAATTTGCAATCGGTAGATCGTACCGGCACTTGCCGATGGGATGTTTCTCCCGCGAGAGATTCTGGTACGCTCCCTCACGGTCGCGGCTCGTTCAACTCGCATACCGAGTTGGATCTTCCATCTCCGCGTCGGCGAACGCCAGCCGGCGTTCCGCGCATTTGTTGCACTGCCCGCAATGCAAGCCATTGACTGGCGCAATGCAGGAAAACGTGTGTTCGAGCGGCAGGCCGACGCCGAGTTGCATGACCGCCTTCTTCTTTATGCCGCCGAAGGGAAGGCGAACCTCGACGTGCCCTTGCATAGCCTGGCCGACGATGTCTTGCATGCCGCGAAAGAAGGCGGGCGTCGCGTCTGGAAATGGATTCGTCTGCAGCGAGCCGAGCGCGATGGCGCCGACGCCGTGCAGGTGGCACCAGAGCAGCGATTTCGCCAGCAGCAGCACGTTGCGCCCCGGCAGGAAGACGGCCTCATCCGCGCTCTTCGCATCAGGTACGTCTTTTCCCGTAATGCTCCAGTGCGGGCCATACACATCGACCACCGGCTCATCCAGCACCACCAGCGGCGCTAGCGCGGGCCCGCGCAGCGCGTCGAGATAGCGATCGAGAAATGATCTCTCGACTGCCTCCCAGCGCAGGCCGCAGCGAACGTAGATCGGCACGCAGGGCTGGCGGCGCAGCGCGTCGCCAAGCAGGATGGCGCTATCGAGGCCGCCGGAGATCAAGACCGCGAGGGTGGGTTGTGACATCGTGGTGGGTGTTTAGCCCCGCTTCGCAGAGGCGGGCGGACGTGACGCGCTTCGGAATGAGCATCGCGTCCGCCGGTCTCTGCGAGACCGGGCTAAACGGTGGAATTCAATCGGAACCGCCGAGGGCTTCGATCGCTTCCTTGCGCGTGTCGTAAATGGCCCAGAGGGTTTCGAGGTCGAGCAGCTTCAGGAGTTCGCGGGCCGGTTCGCTGGCGCCAGCGAGCACGATTTCGCTGCCGTGCTTGCGCGCCTGCGAATGGCACCGCAACAGGAACGACACGAAGACCGAGCCGAAATAGGTAACCTGGCTGAGATCGACGACGATGCCGGCGGGAGGATCGGATTTGAGCGATTGGATGACCATGCGAGCAGCCTGTTCGATCATGGTCTCGTGCATCTCCTCGACCTTCGCCGAGGGCGTAACGACCGCGATCTCGCCGTGCCGCTGAATGTCAAACGAGTCGTTGTTCATGGCATGCTCGCTTCCGAAATAGGGTGGGAAGTGACAATGTGATTATAACGATTTCCTCTGATGAGGGGAAGCAGCGGCATGCGCTCTCGATCCAGCGAACCAAAATCCTTACCTTGATGCATGGGCACCTGGTGTCCCGTCAAGGCTTAGATTCACGGAGCTGTCATGCGCACCCTCTCCCTGCTTACGCTGTTCGTCCTGTCGTTGCCTGCGATCGCTCAGCCTCCGAAGGCGAGCCCCGGCAATCGGCTCGCGCATCTGGATGAACTCGATCCGTACTATCCGCATGCGAAGTATCCGAAGCTGACCACGCCGCAATGGGTCGGCGAGCCCGATGTCGATGCCGTCGTCATCCTCGCCATCGACGACATGCGCGATCCGAAGAAGTATGAAACCTTCCTGCGCCCCATTCTCAATCGCCTCAAGAAGATCGATGGCCGGGCGCCGGTCAGCATCATGAGCTGCAAGGTCGAGCCCAAGGATCCGCAGGTGCAAGCCTGGCTTAAGGAAGGCCTGAGCATCGAGGTGCACACGGTCGACCATCCGTGCCCCTACTTCAAGCCTGGCTTCGCCAAGGCGAAGGACACGACCGACCGTTGCGTCGACCTGATGCACGCGATCCCCGGCAACAAACCCGTCGCCTTCCGGATGCCGTGCTGCGACTCGCTGAACACGCCCAGCCCGCGGCACTGGGCCGAAATCTTCAACCAGGCGACCGATAATCGGAATTACCTGTCGCTCGATTCATCGGTCTTCATGGTCTACACCTCGGCCGATCCGGAGTTGCCGAAGGAGCTGGTTCTCGACGACGGTAAGGAGCGCTTCACGAAGTACCTGCCGTTCGATCGGGAATTCGTCAACTGGATCGAGAATTATCCCTATCCGTACGTGATTGGCAA
>DASRSQ010000743.1:0-13489 GCA_035656475.1 Gemmataceae bacterium
TCGCCTGGAACTGCTCCAGGGCCGTCTGCAAGTCGTCCGCGATTTCTTGAGCCAGGACATCGGGCTCGGGCAGGTCTTCGGAATCTTCCAGGCTCTTGTCCTTGAGCCAGAAGATGTCCAGGTTCACCTTGTCCCGCTTCATCAAATCGTCGTAATCGAACGAGCGCCAGCGTCCTTCGGGATTCTTTTCGGCGTCCCAGTTCGCCTTTCGCAGGTGACGCTTTCCCGGCTTGTAGCAGGACGCAAACTCGTCCAGGTCGGAGCGCTGCAAAGGATTCGTCTTCTGCGTGAAGTGCATGTTCGTTCGCAGGTCGTAAACCCACAGCGTTTTCGTCCACGGCTTTTCCTGGGCCGGCCTGGCATCAAAGAACAGGACATTCGCTTTCACGCCCTGGGCGTAGAAAAGGCCTGTCGGCAGGCGTAGCAGGGTATGCACGTCGCACTGCTTGAGCAAATTGCGGCGGACCGTTTCTCCCGCCCCTCCTTCAAACAGCACGTTGTCAGGCACCACGATGGCACAGCGACCATTGATCTTGAGAATGGTCTTGGCGTGCTGGAGGAAATTCAACTGCTTGTTTTTGGTCGTCGTCCAGAAGTCCTGCCGTTCGTAGGCGGCGTCTTCCTTCTCTAGTTCGCCTGCTTCATTGACGATGGCGATGCTGCTCTTCTTCCCGAAGGGAGGATTCGTCAGCACCAGGCTGAACCGTTCGCCGGGGTCGCCGGCGAGACTGTCCACGCCCGACTTGATGGGGCACGGGTCAGCGTCGATGCCGTGCAGATACAGATTCATGATGCACAGCCGAGCCGTGTTGGGGACGATTTCCGCGCCTTTGGCGAACTTCGTCCGCAGGTGCTTCTTTTGGTCCTTGTCGAGCGTGCTACCCTCGTGCTTAACGACATAATCGTAGGCCGATAGCAAGAAGCCGCCCGTCCCGACGGCAGGATCGCAAACGGTGTCCTCGGCCGTGGGCTGGACGCAATCGACTATTGCCTTGATCAGTTCGCGTGGCGTGAAGTATTGTCCCGCACCCTTGGGGCTTTCAGCAGCACTCTTCGCGAGTAGCCCCTCGTAGATGTCCCCTTTTACGTCGGCGTCCATCGACGACCATTTTTCCACGTCGATCAGGTCTACGATCAGCCTTCGCAGCGTCGCGGGATTCTGAATCTCGGGTCGAGCCTTTTTGAAAATCTCGCCGAGCATCCCCGGCTGTTTGCCCAGTTCTTCGAGAATGTGCCGGTAGTGAGCCTCAAGCTCGTCCCCTTCTCGCTTGAGCAAACTCTGCCAGTTGTACTTGGCGGGAACGACCGCAGGGCGGTTGTAGGGGGGCTTCGTCTGCTCGTCCGCCATTTTAAGGAACAGCAAGAACGTAATCTGCTCGGTATACGCCATGTACGACAGGCCGTCGTCCCGCAGTACATGGGCGAAGTTCCAAGCCTTGCTGACGATTTGTTGGGAGTCGGTGGACATAGGCTAGCTGCGTGCTTTCGATGCTCTTGCCTTTTTGGGACGCCTGCCCTCGCCATTCGTTTTGCCGTTGCTCGCGAATCGGTCATGCCTCGCAACTTTTAGGCGGGCCAACAACTCGGAAGCTGGCTCATCCTCCGGATCTTGCGGAACCAGCTTCCCCTCGAATGCCTGCTTGAGAATGCTTTGGCGAAGGCGAGCGGCACGACGGAATCCACGCTCGACTTCCACCTCGGCGGACGTAATTACAGATAACCGCTCGTCAAGTTCGGCTACGATTTGACATTGCTCGCCCGAGGGGGCAACCGGTACGGGAAAACGTTTCAATATCCCGAGGTTTATTGATGCAAGATTCGTCGTTTGCTTTCCTGCCTTGATAAACCACTCCTTGCCGAACGAATTGCCATGATGTGACAACATTCGCGGCTGCATCTCACGTAAATATAGTCGTGCCCGAAAGATGTGGTTTTGATGAATGCATTCGGGCAATTCATCGCTCCAGACCCAGCCTCGGCCGAGCTTGTCTCTATCACCGCCCTCAGTAAATAAGACGTCGCCGTTTTGCAGCCGCAGGGAATGAATGTCCTCCTCAGTCGCGGCGATGCTCTTGATTTCGGAAAGGTCAAGAAATCCACGTTGCACGTTTGCTACTCGCAGGTACGCAATCTCCTTCCTTCCAGGCTGGCCATCCCGCTTCTTATCCTTTGTGACGCCCCCGACGACTCCTGCAACTGCGTCCAATGTCGCCCAACACCATCCGTTCGGAAGCTCAGGAAGATTCGACGTATCGGGCGGCGATGGCTCGACGTACTTCGCCTTCCAATTCTTTGGTGGCTCTTTGCCTGCGGCGGCGAACTTGGCGAGTTGGTCGGCTTCCCATTTGCGACGGCGTTCGACAAGGATGCGTTCGAGAAGCCTGGATGCAGGCTCGACGTTCGGATGTTTGGTTCGCCATTCAGCGGTCAGCGAGCCATCAACCGCTGCCTTTAGAACCGCGGCTCGATAACGCTTGAGATTCGCCTTCGCTCGTTCTAACGCTGCAACGCCGGCATCGAGATTGGAAAATAGTTCCTCGATTTTTGCGACGATGCGGCGTTGTTCGTTCAGCGGGGCAACAGGAAAATGGACTCGTGAGAGTGCTGCCCCCGTCAGATGCTTGATGGTCGTTCCCGTGTAGAACCGAGAAAACCTGTTCGAGATAGTTCCCCAGTACAGAAAGTACATTGCAAAATAAGGATCGTACTCGTTGAGCCCAAAACGAATTCGATGCAACGCCTTTTGGATCTTGGCGTTATCGGCCTGATCGCTCCACACCGCAGCTCGTCCTGGTTCCCCGCCCTCACAGACAACCAAGTCGCCATTTTGAAGGCCAAATCGGACATCCTCTCCGTCCTCAAAACGCATCTCCTTCATGTCGCTCAGGTCAAAGGTGAACCAACGGACATTAACGTTTCGCAGGTATGGCTTGAGAGTTCCCCGATTCTTTGCTTTATCGAGCATCTTTCCGAGGCACATTTCGCTCGCGATGCTCATTAGCGGCAGAGTTGGCCACGGCATCTTTAGTTCACTCATGCCGCCAACCTTGCATTCAAGTCATCGAGGAGAGCGGAAAGACTATCGCCAAACAATTCATATGCCTTGCCGAGTCCGCCAATCTGATTGAATGGCACTTCGTCCAAATCCTCCTGCTCAATACTCAAACTGCTGGCGATATGATCCCTGATGGCATCCAGCCAGCGATGCTGATTTGCGGTAAACGTCACTCCGGCCGCCTCTTTATCCGCAAGCCACTTTTGATACCGCTCGTCTACTGTCACGAATACGGGAGCAAGCGGAGACTTTGGATCAATCGCATGGCGGACAAGGGCAATCACGTCCACAAGATGCTTTCCACCCTTTCCCTTCACGTTCTTGGGCTCGACCAGTTCGTAGGCTTGCCAAAGTCGGCCTAACGTCTCGGGCTGTGATGGATTGACATAGAAAGGCGGTTGATTCAGCTTTGTGGCTAACTCTTTGACGTGCCGGAAGCGTAAGCCAGCACGGTATGGCCGGCTGTAGAGAATCTTGAGAGCTTCGATTTCGTTCTTGTTGTCCTCGATGAACTTCTTAAAGCTGGTCAGGATCGAGCGGGCTTTTTCCAGGGCTTCGGCGTCGAAACCGGCCCGCAACAGTTGGTCGGGCGTTTGTTCGTCGATGACCTGGGTCAGTGAGCTCCTGGCGGCAAGAACCGCTTCGCGAAGCTTGGGATTGTGGAACGGCTTGAGCGCGGCCTGCATCTGCTGCCGCTCGACCTCGGCGAGCTGCTGTTCGGTTGGCTCCTGGTCCTGACCGAGGCCGAACTTGTCGATCGCCAGCTTCGTATTCGCGTCGGGGTCGATGCTTTGAAAAAGTTCCGCGGCCAAGGCCGAAAGGGGCTTTCCCTCGGCCGCCTCGGCAATCGCCTGCTGCTGGCCTTCGCCGATCTCTTCATTCAAGCGAATCAGTTTAGCCACAAGCGACGAAACCACATCGTCATTTACCATACCTGCCGCAACAGCCTTCAATACTTTGTCGAGCGGCACGGAAGGCTGGCGGTCGAGTGGCTTGGTCGCTGACTTTTCCTCTTCGCAAACACCAACCGCATCGACGATAACGAAATGGGTTTTGTGCTTTGCGTCGGGAGTTACGCCCCGCAGGTCGTCGGAGTCGATGACGCGACAGCCACGCCCTTTCATCTGCTCAAAGTAGGAGAGCGACCGGATGTTCCGCATGAAGAGCAGGCATTCGAGCGGCTTAACGTCCGTGCCCGTCGCAATCATGTCCACGGTCACGGCGATGCGTGGGTTGTACGAGTTGCGGAAATCGGCCAGCAATTCGTCCGGTTTCTTGCCGGTGCTTTTCGACGTGATTTTCTGGCAGAAGTCGTTCCCTTTGCCGAACTCCTGCCGAATGATTCGCACGATGTCTTCGGCGTGCAAATCTGTCTTCGCGAACACGAGCGTCTTGGGAACTTCGGTGCGGCCTGGGAAGATTGCGGGGAGCTTTTCCTTGAACGTGCGGATCACGAGGCGGATCTGGTTCTCGGCCACGACGTCACGGTCGAGCTGATTGGCCGTGTACGTCAGGTCGTCGTCGAGGGCCTTGAATTTCTTCTCTTTGGTGCGGCGATCGCGGTGCGGCACGTAGACGTGCGGCTCAGCCGCCAGCGTCGCTCCCTCCTTGGTGATCTGCGTCTCGATCCGGTAAACGTCGTAGCCGACATTGACGCCGTCGACCACGGCCTGCTCGTGGGTGTAGTCCTGCACGAGATTGCCGTTGAAAAAGCCGATGGTCTGCTTGCTGGGGGTCGCCGTCAGGCCGATGAGGAAGGCGTCGAAATACTCCAGCACTTGCCGCCACACGTTGTAGATGCTGCGATGGCATTCATCAACGACGATAAAGTCGAACGTTTCGATCGGAATCTTGTCGTTGTAGACGACCGGAAGCGGTTCCTTGAGGAGCGACGATTCGGCCTCGAAGAGCGACCCCTCTTCGTTCTCTTCAAGGAATTCCGGCTCGCCCTTGAGCATCGAGTAGAGCCGCTGGATGGTCGTGATGCAGACCTTGGCGGCTGGGTCGATGGCGTTCTTCTTGAGATGCTGCACGCCGTATTCTTCGGTGAACTTGTAGTTGCTCACCGGGCTGACGAATTGCTGGAATTCGTTCTGAGTTTGCTGGCCCAGATTGTTCCGGTCCACCAGGAAGAGGATTCGCCTGGCCTTGGCGAACTTGATGAGGCGGTAGCAGAAATTGACGGCGGTATAGGTCTTGCCGCTGCCGGTGGCCATCTGAATGAGCGACCGCGGGCGATTGTGGGCCAAAGACTGTTCCAGATTCTGAATACTCTCGAATTGCACCCGCCAAAGCCGCCCTGCATCGACCGGCGGCATCTGTCGCAACAGCGTGCGAACCTGTTTGTCGAGGCCGGCCAGTCGAATCAACTCGCTCGGCTGATGAAAGGTGAAGACTTCGCGACTGCGAGCGTCTGGCTCCAGCAAGTTCGTGAATTGCGTTACGGTGCCGGTCGATTCGTAGCCAAACGGCAGGGGCAGGTGGTAATGCGGCAGCCCATCGGGCAGACCATCGGTGTATTTCTTCGACTGAGGTTCGACGCCTTTGAGCGGGTGCCCTTCTGGCTTGGCCTCGACGACGCCGATGGCTTTGCCGTCCGCGTACAGCATGTAGTCGGCGAAGCCGGTCTTGAGGCGGAACTCCCGCACGGCGACACCCAGGCCGGCCGAGATATTCATCTCGTCGTAGTCCTGGACCTGCCAGCCGCAGGCGTCAAGCTGCTGATCAATCAGCTTGCGTGCTTCTTGTTCGGGAGTCAGGCCCACTGGCGAAATCCTGGCTAGCGTCGGACGCGGGAAATACGTCGTCGCTTAAGAATTGGCTAGTGTACCAACCCCAAAATCGAGCGGCAAACCGCTACGCTGGGAAGGTTTACCGCTTGCCAAAGCGGCGTGATCAACCGCGCCGGACTGGCGGCGCGGGCGGTTCGACATGCACTTGCGCCGATTACCCGCCGCGGGCCTTTACCAGCGTTCGGTCGGGCGGCGGAGGATTTCGCTGACGATAATGGCGTCGCGAATGCTGTGCGGATCGCGCAGCATCTCCACGACTTCGTCGGTCGGCGCGGGGGGCGGCTCGCTTGCCGCGCTCGCCGTGGCCTGCTTGTCCGCGGCCAGCGTGCCGACCTGGTGGCTGAAGACTTGCGACAGGTGCGATTGCATCGCCGCCTCGGCCTGCACGACTTCCTTGGCTTCCACCTTCCGCTCGGCCAAGGCACGCTGCCCGAGCGGGTCGGAAAACGTGGGGCTGAGCGTACGCGGCCGTGCCGGCCGCGCAGCTTCCGCCGCGGCGGCTTCTTGCGGCGGAGCTACCGCCGGTCGTCGCTGCACGGGCGGCGGCTGCGGGGGCGGGGGAGTGCGTGTGTGCCCGGCCGTGCCGCGCTGCTGCGCGGCGCGGCGGAGGAACTCGCTGACTTCGTCGTCGACGCGCTGCTTGTCGGCCGGCGGTGGTGGGGGATTCGCGCGGGCCTGCTGCCGCGCCTTGGCTTGTTTGGCCGCCGGCGATTCGCCTCCCAGCAGCCGGTTCATGGCCCAGATCAAGAACGCCACCAGCGGCACGATCAGCCTCAACCACTCGGCGTCGGCCAGCAGTATTGCAACGGCCATCATGTCTGTGCCTTTTGCCCGTTGCGCGTCGGAACGCCGCCGCCGGCGATGGCGGTGCGCATTTCGGTATCGGCCTGCACGTTGCGCAGCTTGTAGTAATCGAGAATGCCCAGCTTGTGGTCGCGAATGGCATCGGCAATGGCCTTGGGCACTTCGGCATCGGCCTCGACCAGTTTGGCCCGGCTTTCCTCGATCTGGGCGATCATCTCTTGTTCCTGGGCCACGGCCATGGCGCGGCGCCCTTCGGCGTTGGCGCGGGCGACGCGCATGTCGGCTTCGGCCTGATCGGCCTGCAGCCGGGCGCCGATATTGTCGCCGACGTCGATATCGGCGATATCGATCGACACGATTTCGAAGGCGGTTTGCGAATCCAGTCGGCGGGCCAGCACGGCCTTCGAAATGCGATCCGGATTGGCCAGCACTTCCAAGTGCGTCTCGGCCGAGCCGATCGCGCTGACGATACCTTCGCCGACGCGGGCGATGATCGTCTCTTCGGTCGCGCCGCCGATCACCTGCTGCAGATTGGCGCGCACCGTGACGCGCGCTTTCACCTTCAACTGAATGCCGTTCTTGGCCACCGCGTCGAGCGTTTGCCGGGCGGCGCCGCGCGGCGGGCAATCGATCACCTTGGGATAGACGCTCGTCTGCACCGCTTCCAGCACATTGCGGCCGGCCAGGTCGATGGCCGTGGCCAGCCGGAAGTCGAGGTCGATGGTCTTGGCTTTATTGGCGGCGATGATCGCGCGAATCACCAGCGGCACATTGCCGCCGGCCAGGTAGTGCGCTTCGAGCGCCTTGCTCGTGATGCCCGTCGATTCCCCCAGGCCGGCTTGCACGGCCATGATTTTGCTGCGCACGATGACCGTCGGGTTCACTTTGCGGAAGGTCATGCCCAGCAGATCGAAAATGCCGATGCTGGCGCCGGTCGTGACGCTTTGAATGTAGAGGCGGAAGTAGCGGGCGAAGATCGCAAAGAACACCAGGCCGCCGATGAGCACGGCGAACAGGATGACGATGCCAATGACGTTGCTGATCTCGGCCTGGCCGACAAGAGCCATGACGAACCCCAGTTTTTGTGAACAGGAAGCGTGCCCCAAAGCCGGCGCGCCGGACGGCGCAACGGCACGGTTAATTGTAGCGGCGCATTTGGGTCCGGGAGGGGGCCGGTGGCCTGCGCGGCACGGGCACCCGGAAAACAAGCCCCGCGCCGCACTTGGCTCATCGGCCCGCAATCACGAAAATCGACCGAAATAGCGATGTCGCCCGCTGTTACGCGAGCGGGTCTTCGAACGGGTCCAGCCCGATCGATTCGATCGATTGGTCCAACTCGGCCGGATGATCGTCGGCCTGCGGGCGCTCGTCGGTGGGGCGGACAACCACGCGGGTGCCGCGCACTTCGATCACTTTCACCCAACTGCCGGCTTCGATCGCCATGCCTTCGCTCAACGCATCGACGATCGCGCCCTCGATGTCGATCGCGCCGCTGGGAAGCATCAGCGTGCGGGCCTTGCCGATCTTGCCCACCAGCGACTTGAGATTGCGCCGCTTGTCGCTGTCGGGCAGGACTTCGTCCCCCCTGGGGAGCGGCAGCAAGATACGACGACCCAGCGGCGTTCTCGGCCACCATTGCAGCGCAAGGATCAAGCCGGCCGGCACCGCGAACACGGCCACGCCGAGCATGCCGACGCCGGACCACGGCCCATGTCGAAAGGCCAGGTACACCGCGGCCAGCATCGACAAGAACGACAGAAAGCCCAGCAGACCGCCCGAGGGCACGAACACCTCGAGCATGGCCAGCATCAAGCCGATGGCCAACAGAATGGCTGCCCAAGCCAGGTAATCCATGTTCTTACTCAAACCGGCGGCCCGTGGGCCCGTGGGCCCATTGGCATTGCGTCGTTCAAAGCGTGCTAACGGCTCAGTACCAGCATAGGAAAAAAATACAGGCACCGGAACAATCCGCCTGGCAGCCGAAGTGGCACGTTGGCAGATTGCTCCGATTCCGGCACGGGAGCAACGGCCGGATTTACCCCACCTGGCGAACCAGTACGCGATTGCCCCGCACCTCGACGACCCGCACCGAGCGATTCCGCTCGATGACCTCGCCGTCGGCGATCACGTCGACCAACTCGTCGCCAATTTGGGCCTTGCCGCTGGGTAACAAGGGGGTCGTTGTCTTGCCCTCCCGACCCAGCAGATGCTCGAACCGCGCGACCGCCTCGCGCCGATTGATGACCGACAGCTCCTCAGGCGTGGGGGGCGCCAGCATCATGCGATTGAACATCGGAGCGTGCGGCAAGTAGCGGTTAATGAGCACGGCCAAGGCCACGACGCCCGCGCCGGCCGTCGTCAATAAAATCAAGCTGTTGCGCAATTGGCTCACCTGGTACGCGTTGCGCGGCAGCACGAACGTCTGACTGGCCAAGACCAGCGAGACGATCACCAGCAATCCTCCGGCGAGCCCAAAAATTCCCACGCCCGGCAACACGAAGATTTCCAGCATCAGGCACACGACGCCCGCCAGAAACAACAGCACCTCGAGCCAGTTGGCCGAACCGCCCAGATAAGCGATCCAGAAATACAACATGAAGCACAACGCGGAGATTAATCCTCCCAGGCCGATCCCGGGAGCCTGCAACTCGGCATACAAAGCCGCCGCGCCGATCACCAGCAAGAGCCAGCTCACGCCCGGCGAATTCAATGCGTCGATCAGAACATGAGCCCAACTGGCCTCGACCAGCGCCGGATCGCCTTCCAGCCCGTAATGGCCTTTGAAATCTTCAAAATCCCGCGCCAGAAAGCGCGCTGCGCCGTACTGCGCGGCATCTTCACCAGTCAATTCGAGCGCCTGGCCATGCCGGCCGATCTGGACCCCCTGTTGCCATCCGTCGGCGTCCGCCAGCGCGGCCACGTCCTCGGGCGTGAAGTAATCCACCAGCCCGTCGCGCAATCGCGTATACCGGTACACGGTCACGGCCGGATCGACCATGGCAGCGGCCACGGCCGGCGAGCGCCCTTTGCGCTTGGCGATTTCTCTGAGCGAACCGGCGATGAGCTTCGCTTCGTCGTCGCTGACGTACATGGCCATCTGCCCGCCGAGCACCGCCGTGGGATTCATCACGATCTGATCGGCGGCCAGGGCAATGAAGGCGGAATCGCCGCGCGCCGCGCGCGGGATGTACGCCACGGTGCGCCGCTCGGCCGGGTTGAGGTTCGAGAGAAAATTGGCCAAATTCACGCTGTCGGTCGCCGAGCCGCCATCGGAATCGATCCACAGGCAAAAGAAATTCGTGTCGCGATCCTTGATCTCGTTCTGGATCAGCGCCTGAACTTGCTCGGCGAGCTTCGAAGTGATCGGTCCTTTGACGTCGATGCGCACCGGCCGCCAGGCGCCGTCGAGCGATGGATCGGCCTCGACCGCTTCGCGAGGCAGGCCGAGTGCCTTGGCCACTTCGGCACGGTCGCTGGCCAGGCTTTTCACAAAACCCAATTCCCAAGCTCGATTGCCCGTGAAGATTCCCGGCTGACCGGCGGGCTTGATGACCTTCGGCTTCTCGAACGACTTTTGCTTACGCAGTTCGTCGAGCCGCGAGGCCAGCGCGTACTCCCGGCTGACGTCCGTCTCGACCATCACCAGCTCGACCGCCGGATCCAAAAGCGCAAGCGCCACGTCGCTCGGTATGTTCATGCGCCGATTGGCGATCCCGACATAGGCGTTGCGCACCGACGGCTCGATTACCTTTTCATATTCGCCGGCCTTGCCGATCTCGGCGTCCGGGCTCATCACGATCTCGTCGCACGCCATGGCCAAGAGCACCGCGTGACCGGTGATCGTCTTGGGAATCCAGGCCACGGTCGTGGCGCCGTTGAGAGAGGGACCGGACAAAAAGTTCGCCAGATCATACGCCTGGCCGAAGTTCGCCCGGCCGGGCTCGATCTCGAAAATGAAAACGGGCCACTGGCCGGCACGCTTCGTCTCGGTCAGCACCGACTCAACGACGCGGCGAATCTGATTGTCCACCTTGTCGGTGATGGGCATCTGGATGCGCACCATCCGGCCGACGCGTCGCTCGGGGGCTGCCGCAGCCGCGGCGGGAGGATTATCGAGCGGTTTCGCACCTTCTTCATCGGCGCGTGCAGGGCCACTGGCGAGCAAGCCGATCAAAATTGCCGCGTTTGCCCAAATCGCCAGAGCGGTCAGCGCGGCCGGACCCTGTGAGCCGTCTGCCAGAACAGCTAAGACCCCAAGCCCCGTTCCCTGATGCCCAGGGCAACGACGTCTCGGCGAACTCCGTTCGAAGGACCACGATCCCATGGCTTGCCGCGCACAAAGTGTTACGCCAAAGCAGCGTAAGTAGTTACGCACTTTGGCCTTTGGCAACGGTAGATTATAGGGCACCGGTGGGTCGAGTCAATTCGCCGGACCGGTCCCTGCACCGCGCGGCGGTGCCGCGCGCGAGTAAAGATTTATGGCGCAAGGCTCTTCGGAGCGCCGTGTTACCAACGAAGCGCCATCGAGCGACCGCGGGTCACCTTTGTAAGCGACGAAAGCCAAAGTCACCACAACGCGCGATTCGTGATCGTCGCGACTTACTTCTTGACCGCGGGCGCCCTTGGCGAAGCGGCCTTGGCCCGGGCATCAGCCGTGGGCGGCGGCGGCTGGCTGGGCGGGAGTGCCTCGGCCGGCGGTTCCTCGACGACGTGCTGCCAGCCGATCGGCGTCGTGGGACGATTGAAGAAGCTTTTGATCTGGTCCCAGGCGCCGTTCACCTTCGTTCCGTCGAAGGTATAAACCTTGTACATCTGCGGATTAGGATCGTACAGGCGCAGCGCCGCGGGAAGCATCGTCTTTTTGTCCAGGATGACCTGCACGTGGTGGAAGTTGGCCGCGTCTTGCTGCCAGCGCGGCCAGGCTTCGATGAGGATCTGCTTCGTTTCGTCAGGCGGCGGCAGGACGCGCATCACGTAACGCTGCTTCATGGTCTCGGCCTTGGCGCCGAACACGAACGGCAGTGGCCCATTGGTGATCGCCTTGCCCTGCAGTTGTTCGGGGAGCCGGTACTCCTTGAGCTTGCGCTGCTTGGTGTCGAACTCGTAGATCGCCTTGCCATCGCACATCCAGCGCTCTTCACCCCCTTTGGTCATCTGGTACGAGCCCTTGTCCGGCGCGGCGAAGTGGATCGTCCCTTCGCAGACGCGCTTCGGCTCAGGAGGCTGGCCGGGCGCGGCCTTGGGGCCGAACACCATGTCGTACTCGAACATCGTGAAGGGGGTCGATAGTGTCTTGATCTTGTCGCTCTGTTGTTCCCAGCTCACGAGGATTTGGTCCAACTCGGCCTGCTCGGCCGGCGACAATTTGGGACCTGGTAGCGGCTGTTGAGGTGGCTGCTTCTGCGGTTGCGCCTGCTGATGCTGAGCCTGCTGCACGGGCCCGGTGCGCGGCACGCCAGGTTTGCCGCCGGCCGCCGTCGCTGCTGGCCGGGAGGCTGCCGGTTGATGCAGCGCCGCCGAAGGAGGCTGCGCCGCGGGACGTCGCGGAGTGCCCGTCGCGGGCGCTTGCACTCGCGGTGGCGTAGCGGGCGGCGCACTCGACGGAGCGTCTTGCCCGGCCGCGAACGATTGTGAAATCACAAACGCCGCTCCCACCAGCAGTCCCACGATCGTCTTGCGCAAGGCGAGCATCATTCGACGTCCCTTATGAATCGGCAGCAGCGAATTTGTCGGCCGTGGCCCTAGACCGACTCGCGGCGCAGAACCGCGCATGCCGCGAGTGCCCCAGAGCATCCATTAATGGGCGGGGATTCTAACAGCCTTGGGCGAAGGGACCTAGAGCGGTTCGGCCAGCCACGCTAGCAGGTTGCCAGCATCCTCGAAGCTGCGCAAACAATAGTCCGCGTCGAGCGCGCCGTGCGCCGGCAAGGGCTCGGCACCGGCTGTGTAGAGCACGGTGCGCACGCCCGCGCGATTGCCCGCCTCGATGTCGAAGCGAAAGTCGCCGATAAGCGCCACGGCCGAGGGCGCCAATTGCCAGGCCGCGCAGATTTGCCAGACCGCCGTAGGGTCGGGCTTGGCCGGCGCGTCCTCACGGGCCACGACCGTGTCGAAATCGAGCGCCAGCCGCGCAAGCGTCGCTAATACGACGTCGCGCGCGTTGCGGGTGAAGATGGCCCGATGCACGCCACGCTCAGCAAGCGTGCCGAGAAAGTCCGCCACGCCCGGCATCAACGTGGCCCGATTCGCGCCTTCCCATTCGTGCCGGGCGAGAATCGCCTGGCAGCGCTGCGCTTCCTGCTCCGGTAACGATTCGATCGCTTCCAAGAGCGGTTGGCCCGGCGGCAGCCCCATCTCGCGGCGCATGGCATCGAAATCGAGGCCCGAATCGACGAGCGTGCCATCGAGATCAAAGATCACGCCGCGGACGGACAAACTGGGACTGGTGCGCACCATGCCGATTTTCTCTGCGAGAAAAACGCCGGACGAGCCGACTTGACGACACTTTCATACTCTGCCCATGCAGAGAATGGCCACAGAGCACTCCGAGGTCACCGAGAGAATTCCGATATCCGAGTCCGCGCCTTCGTGAACATCTCGGAGCGCGAGTAGACTTGCCGGATTGCTCTGTGCTCTCGGAGTTCTCTGTGGCAGATCTCTTCGCGCGAATCGGCAAGAACTTGCTAGGGATCGCGGGCGTCTTCCAGGTAGGTGTAGCCCTGCAGCCCTTCTTCGTAGAAGCGGATCAAACGGCCGGCCTGCTGGAAATCGAGACGATTCTCGCGCACCGCCATCTCGACGTCGGTGCGGAACTGCCGCACCAGGTCATTCGGATCCC